>DASUEL010000503.1:0-15083 GCA_036275095.1 Bdellovibrionales bacterium | reverse complement strand
GCCGCTACGCCATCAAAGCGCTGGCGACGCCCGGCCACACCGACTCGTGCATGAGTTTCTATTGCAGCGGCCGCGTTTTCACGGGCGACGCGCTTTTGATTCGCGGCACGGGCCGCACCGATTTCCAGCAAGGCTCGAGCGACCGGCTTTACGAGAGCATCACGAAAAAACTTTTCGCGCTTCCGCCCGATACCCAGGTCTACCCGGCCCACGATTACCGGGGCAACACCAGCTCCACCATCGACGAAGAGATGAGGCACAATCCGCGCCTGGCCGGAAAAACGCGGGAGCAGTTCGTGAAGATCATGTCTGAGCTCAAGCTCGATCAACCCAAAAAGATCCACGAGGCTCTGCCGGCAAACCTCGGGTGCGGCGTCACGACTCAGACACCCAAGCCCGCAGCGAAGCCGGCTGAAAGGAAGTCGTAATATGCATCCGTGGCTCATGAGTCTGCTGGGCGGCAGCCTAATCGGCGTCGCGGCCTCTCTGATGCTGATCGCGAACGGGCGCGTGACCGGAATATCGGGAATTTACTCCGGTCTGCTCGGCTTCAATCGAGCTGACTTTTCGTGGCGCCTGGCCTTCGTGGTCGGCCTGATCAGCGGCGCATTCGTGTTCTGGCTCATCAAACCCGAGCTCTTTCATAACCTCAGCGGGCGGCCCATCGGAGTGCTCGCAATCGGCGGCCTGCTGGTCGGCTTCGGAACCGTGATCGGCTCCGGCTGCACGAGCGGACATGGCGTCTGCGGCATCTCGCGCTTGAGCGTACGCTCGGTCGTCGCGACCATGATATTCATGGCCGCCGGCGTGGTGACCGCGACTTGGTTCTTCAAGACCTTCGGGGGCCTGACATGACAAGGCAAGTGGCCACCGCTTTCGTGACCGGCTTTATTTTCGCCATCGGCCTTGCGATCGCGGGCATGACTCAACCTCAGAAAATTCTCGGATTTTTGAATCTCGCCGGAAATTGGGACCCGTCCTTGATGTTCGTCATGGCCGGCGCAATTCCGGTTCACTGGATCTCTTACCGGCTCATCAAAGGCCGGAAGTCTCCTCTTTTCGACGTGAAATGGCATCTTCCCGAAGAAAACAAGCGGGTCGACTTCGCTCTGATGTTCGGCGCGCTCGTCTTCGGCGTCGGCTGGGGCCTGTCGGGCTACTGCCCCGGCCCGGCGCTCGCATCGCTGGCATCGGCGGAGCTCGACGTCGCCATTTTCGTCGCGATGATGACGGGTGGAATGTTTCTCGGCCGCTGGGTCAGCGCCGGGCCGTCACGCAGCGATTGAAATACCAATTCGCTTTTTCGGTCAGTGCACGGCCGTAGTACTGAAAGTGAAAGAGGCTGACGCGCACGCCGCCGCTCGCATCGGGCGGAGCCACCGCTAACGCATGGGCATCACCGTCATACGACGACATGAATGACCCTTGGTGCTCGCCGTAAGGGCCGATCCGCCCATTGACGTTGTAAACCGGAACAATCAGCTCGTTCTTGCCGTTCACCTGGCCCCGTGCGAGCCCGCGCGAAATGAAAAACTGGATCACATTTATATCGCGCATTACGAGCTGGTAGTAGTTGGGAGAGTTCCCGTACGGAGACGATACCCACTCATCGACGACCATCGCACCGCCGTTACAGTTGATGATCGCGGTCCATTGGTTCGCGGCCGCGGATTGGCCGATAAAGAGGGCGCTCAGAACGATCAGGATTTTCATGATTGGCTCCTTGAAACTTGGAGCCTTTATAACGTCTGACGCCGCCCCCGGGCATCAAGTTTTTGTCCCGAGGGGGTCAACTGGCAATTCTTCAGGCGGGCTTAATTGTCGCGACGATAATCGGGGTCGACCGGCTGGAGATCGAAATCGATTCCGACGGTGCGGCAGAGGGCCTTGAACTCGGTCTCAGTCACGGCGAAGACGCCGGGGTTCTGCTGGCGGATCTGCACGATGTTCACCCAATCCGAATATAGCGAAACCGGAAGCGCGGGCGGAATCGCTCCGCGATAGCGCAGTTGCTGGATGCAGATTCCCGACCGGCCGTCTTGCATCAGCCAATTGGCATTATCATTGGATTTGTCACGGCTGGCAGGGCCGCAGGCCACGACGAGCAGGGCAAAACCGAGAGCATAGATAAGCTGTTTCATGTTCCACCTATTTGGGTTGCTTGGGTCGCAGACCAGCTTTGCAGGGCCCGTACCATTCTGGCGGCCGCCAGACGCGATTTATCGGGTGCTGGCGCCCAGGCCCTGCCGGAGTTCTCGACACTCCGATGACAAAAAACGCGGCTCCGGTCTTTAGATTTTCGCCGCCAGGAATTCGAGGGCTTTGAGATCGGCGGGGTTCCTGTAAACATCCTCGAATAAGGCGAGCATCGAGGGATCGTGCGCTTTCAGGTATTCGAAACCTTTTTTGGAGCCGAGATACCAGAGATCGCGCAACACGAAATAGTCTTCGAGCAGCGAGTTCTGCAGCCACGTGCGCCGATAGCGTCCTTCGAGGTCGTCGACGCGCACGCGATTGAGCATCTTGCGAATCCAGACGCGACGGAACTCTTTTTCTTCGGGCGGCATGAGCTCGGGACCGCCGTCGTGAATCTCCCGCAGCCGCTGGAGAAAACGCGAACCCCACCCGCCCCTCTCGGACAGAACCATGCCGTCGACCATATAAAGAAGGCTGGAGTCGGGCTCCCGCAACGCGGATTCGGGCCATACGAAAAGGTCGACGTAAGCATGGCCTTCGGCCCATGCCTTCCGCGTTTTTTTGCCGCCCTCTCTTACGCCCATGATGTCGTAGTCGCTCCCCGGGCCGTGGTCGCCGCGGGCGCGGGAGCCGTAAAGGATGACGGTGTGGCAGCCGTATTTCTCTTGAAGATCTTTTTTGAGCCTATCGACGACCGGGTCGCTCATGCGGCGAGTGTAACACCGCGCCGCCGGGACTGGCCAAGCGAAATTGTTTGAACCGCCCACGGCGCCGGGCCACAATTAAGTGAGTTTATGAAGCTAGTCACCAACGTGCGCAGCCCGAATTTCGCGCCCAATGAGATTCCCGTCGAATTTCTCGTTCTTCATTACACCGCGTGCGACATCAAACGAACGCTCGAGATCTTCAAAGATCGCGAGAAAAAAGTCTGCGCGCATTTCGTTGTGGACACCAACGGCGACATTTACGATCTCGGCGGGTTTTTTCGCGGGCCGATCTTACAAGGCGCGCATGCCGGCGTCAGCAATTTCACATTTCAGGGCCGGCTCCTCGAAAAGTTCAATACGTTTTCGATCGGTATTGAAATCGTAAACTTAAACGGCAACGTATTCGCTTATACGGACGAACAATATGAGGCGCTGGCGAAGCTCATCAACCACCTGCAGGGGCGCTTTCCGAAACTGCTCGACCCCGAGCGCGTCGTCGGCCACGAAGACATCGCGGGTTTTCGCGGCAAGGCCGACCCCGGCTATCACTTCGACTGGCCACGGTTCTTCAGGGAGGCCTACGGCGTGCCGAGCGGCCCGCGAAGGATTTCGGTCTGCTCCGAAGACGACATTCGCGAGCTCAAGAAAATCGTCAAGCAGGCCACCGACCAGGAGCGCGCTGACCCGCTTTTTTGGTCTCGAGTGAGCTCGGAACTCGAGGAGAAAATCAGGCTCAGAGCCCAAGCACGAGTGCAATAATCGCAAGAAGCGCCGGCCCCGCCTGAATGTACATGATTCGCCTCGAAGCCGTGAAACCCCCGTAGATTCCCGCGACCGTCACGCAGCCCAAAAAGAACAGCAGGAGCTGAAATTTCATCTCGGGGTTTGGGTGCGCCACTCCCCAAACCACCCCCGCGGCGAGAAAGCCGTTGTAGAGACCCTGGTTGGCGGCCAGCACCCGCATGATCTCGGCCTTCTCAGGCGTCGTTCCGAAGATCTTCATGCCTTTCGGCGTGGTGAATAGAAACATCTCAACCACCAAAAAGTAAACGTGCAAAATCGCGACGAGCCCGCACAGAATCAGAGTAACCATAAATGCGCCTCCAACTCCCCGAGTATAAGACGAAAATCGGCCCCTCACTTACCTAATTTCAAGAGCGCTGCGCTTCAACGGGCCGCGGACTGGTCACACGATTGCTTAAATGAAAACCATGCGCATTCTCACGATTATTTTGGCATTCGCGCTGGGTTACCCGGCGGCGGCGTCGGATAAACCCGCAGGGCCCTCCGACCTCACGCTCGAGTCGCGTTCGGAGCTCTACGAGCTGGCCAATAAGATCGAGCGGCTATGGGAGCTGATTAGAAGCGAGCCGACGGTTTACTCCGGGCTCGTGCTAAACAACCGCACCGTGGTCTATGGCCTCCCGCCCGCCGAGCACGCTACGATTCGCAGGCTGACCCCCGATGAAACGGCGAAGATGACGTTTCGCCATTATACGAAGGGCTCGATCGTCAAAGAAATCGTGGGATCGGGCGTGCTCAAACCCGGGCGCACGGCCTATGTTAAATCCCCGTTCGTTTACGTGCAGATGCTGGGCGTTTTCTTGACGACGCCGGCCACCTCTCCCGATGATGTCGGGTTGGACGAGTCTTACGACAGCTGGGTCGACGTGAAGGTCGACCCGGTGATTCCGGTTTTTTACGTCGAACGCGGCATCTACCTCATTCCGGGCGCGCCGGAGCCGCAGCCTTGGATGGCCCAAAAGCATTCTTCGACCCCGTTTGAGGCTCTCGAAAAAGCCTATCGCCCGTTCGCGCTTTTCGGCTGGCGGGCGGCGAAGGTTCCTGTCGCGATTTCGGCGACGGGCACGAAACGCTAGACGCGCCGAGGGGTTGCGCCGTTCAGGACGAAGCCGTTGAAACGTTAAACGGATTCGATTATCCTGGTATCCGACTCTACGAAAGGAGGCCATCATGCAAAATCAAATATTCGCCGAGCGTGTTTCAATGGTGGTCTCCGGCCGAAGCCGCTGACCACCGCTCCGCTCGCAACTCAATTAAATTTCATTTTTCAAATTGGAGTTCCAAGTGAACCTGAACGACCTGGAGCGGTCTATGCTCGTGGTGCGCATCACCGCTCGTCATAAAGGCTATCTAGAGGCGATCACGCCCTCTGGAAGCGAAATCCACTGTTATCTCTCGGGCCGAATGCAGTACGCGGCTCAGGACGCGGCCGAGCTGCCGGTCATCGGCGACTTCTGCGAAGTCAGCCCGCCTTTTATCGACGAAACGAACTCGCCCGCATGCGTGGTCGAGCGGGTCGTCGACCGAAAGTCGGTGATCTCCCGCCTCGCAGCGGGCACTAAGACCGAGGAGCAAGTGCTCGCGGCGAATGTCGATTATGCGTTCGTCGTGACGTCGCCGAACTCGGACTTCAGCGTGAACCGCCTTCAACGTTACGTTGTGCTGGCGGCGAACGGCGGCGCCGAAGCCGTGATCGTGCTCTCGAAGAGCGATCTCGCCGGCGACGTCAGCCCCTGGCTCGCGCAAATTCGCGAGGGGCTGCCGAATATGCGAATCGTCGTGACGAGCTCAGTGCAAGGGCATGGTCTCGACGGCCTTCGCGCGCTGCTCGCGGGCGGCAAGACCGGAGTGTTCATCGGCTCTTCGGGCGTCGGCAAATCCACATTGGTGAACGCCTTGCTCGAGAGCTCGGCACAGTACACGCGCGAGATCCGCGGCGACGGTAAAGGGCGGCACACGACTTCGGGAGGCCGCTTGTTCTTTCTTGCGGGAGGCGGAGGCATGATCATCGATACGCCCGGGTTGCGCGAAGTCCAGCTCATCGGGAGCGACGGCGCGCTCGAGACGGCGGCGCCGAAGATCTTCGAGCTCGCGGGCCGGTGCAAATTCGGCGACTGCGCTCACGAGTCGGAGCCGGGTTGCGCCGTGCGGTCCGCTCTCGAGGCCGGCGAAATTTCTGCTCGTGATTTGGAACAGTTTTTCAAGCTGCGCCGCGAGCTCGATTTTAACCGGCGAAAGCTCGACCACGCCTTCGCGAGCGAGGAAAAGCGCAAATGGAAGATCATTCATAAGGGCCTGAAGCAGAAGAAAAAGCTCAGGGACCGGGGAGACTGAAGGGGCCCTTTAATCAAACGAGCTGCCGCACGTGGCCATTGCTTGTGCGGCAGCTCGCGTGATCTTATGAGAGTCACAGCGAGGTGCACATGAAACAAAATCCATTGCTGATCACCGGAATTGCGATGCTTGCGGGCGCTTGCGCCCACCATAAAGATGTTCGCGCCGGAGCTGACGGCGTCCACCGCGTCGTCGTGCAAACCGAAGACACCGAGGCTGGCGCGCGCAATGCCATTCGCCAGGCCAATCACTTCTGCGAGGAGCGCGGATTGACGGCCGCGTTCGTCGAAGAAGACAAGAAGTACACCGGCGACATGGACGAGAAAGACTACAAGACCGCAAAGCGCGTCAGCAAAGCCGCTCAAGCGGTGGGCGGAGCGGTTTGGGTTTTCGGGGGCCGCGCCGAACGAAACGCCGGTGGGCTCGTGGGCCTCGGCGGCGCCGTGGCCGATCAGGCGATTGGCAAAGGCTATACCGTCGAAATGAAGTTTAAGTGCCAGTGACGCGCGCTCAGAACTCGAAGTCCGGGTACTGCTTTTTCACCCGGGCGAATGCTTCTTGAAACGACGCCGGAGCCAGCGCGCTCAAAACGCGCGCTTGCGCTTTGACGATATCGTTACCTTGATTGCCTTCTCTTTCGCTGACCGAGGCGACGTACCTGCCGCGGCCGGCGTTCTTCAGAACGAAAATGCGGATCGGCGCTTCGACTTTGATATCCGATGAGTTGAGCGCGACGCCGAGATCGACAACCTGATCGCGCCACATGAAGCCTTCGCCCAAGAATCGCTCGCGGAATTTTGGATAAACGCGCTCGCCGACATAAACTTTGTAACCCGGAGCCGAGTTGAGCGAGAACTGCGTGAAACGCGCGAATGCGCGGGTCGCGTCGTCCGAGGACATCTGGCGAAGGGCTTCGTCCAGCAGCGCGACCGTCAGGTCCACCGGATTACCTTCGATTTCGATCCGTTCCATTTCGCGCGCCAGCGCGTGACGGGCTTTTTGATTTTCGACGGTTTTGCTAATCGTCGAGCACGCCCCGAGAACTAAAAACAACAGTACGATCAAGGCACGACCCATACTCGCCTCCTCTCCCAATCATGCAACGGGTAGGCGCGAGATCAAGCTATTATTTTGTTTCGAGCAGGAGCGACGGGAACCCCCAGCCATCTTTGTCGACTTCGACGGGCTTGCCGGTCAGATACTCGTAAAGCGTCGGCGCGATCGATCCATTGACGGCGGTGCGCGGGCGCATCGTGGCCCGCACGGGCGCGCCCCAGAACCCGACGAACGCGTCCTTCTCGTGGAAGTGCTCGCCGGCGTGGCGGCCAGGTACTTTCGAATTGTAGCCGATGCCGGGCAGCGGGAACAAATTCACCGTTCCGGCCAGGTCCGTATCGTAAATATGCGAGAGCTGCGCGACCGAGTCGGGTTTTTCGGTGTAGCTCGTCAGCTCGCGCCACTCGTTTTCGCCGCACCATGTGCTTTGATCGCTGAGTTTGGCCGCGTCGACGCAGCGGTCGAGCAGAATCCCGTAATTGTGCGGATTGCGCGCGACGCCCTCATAGCGCGAAGGCTTGCGTACGCCCAAGAGATCGGTCGGCGACTCATAGAAAATCTTCGAGCCCCGGCGCACGATCCGAGCGTGAACCCGCTGGCCGGCGCGCGTCGCCATCAAGCGCACGGCGCATCTGTGATGGTCGCAGAACTCGTCGCGAACCGCGAGATAGTCGAGGCTGTCTTTAAGCCGCTCCAAAATCACCGCGATGATGTTCACGCGGCGGCCTTGCAGCGTTTTCCAGTTCAGGAGCTCGCTATGAATCGGCTGGCGCGGCCAGCTCATGTTGTCGTGCAAGAAAAAATCCATCATGTAATTACCGCCCGCCGTCGAAGCGATGACGACATCTTTGTCGCGCATTGATTTCGGCCGCGTCGGGTGGTTCATCTTGGGACCCTCGCCCTCATCGGACGAGATCTTTTCAATCACGAGTTTGAAGCCCTGGGTCTTCAGATAGTCGAACACTTCGATTTCCGGGTTGAGCAGATGATAAACGGGCGCGAGGCCGTGATCGCCCGCCATGCCCCAAAGCACGCGGTCGGCGACACCCGCGTCTTCATAGGCTTTTTCGAACTCGTTCAGCCAGAAATCGAGGCGGTTGAGCTCACCGGTCGGCGAAATGATCTCGTCGCTGAACGGACCCATGAAGTGGGCGAAGTGATCGGGCCACGGATTGTAGTAAAGGATGTATTGAGGCATCCCGTCATCCTCGAGCTCGGCGATGTCACGAATGAGCTGATCGATGCGGCGATGGTCGGCCTTGAACACCGCTTGGTAGACTTTTCTGAAGTTGGTCGGCCGGAGTAAATTGAGAAGTTTCGCGCGCAGCGCCTGGAGCGTGCGTTCATTCTCGGCCCGGCGCCGAAGCTCTCGCAAACAGAGCGCATCGCCGAAATCCCGTACCTTTTCACCGAGCGCCAAGTTGAGAAACGCGTTGTACACGGCATTCGCGCCGCGCTCGTATTGGGCGTTGCAGTCGAGTCCATTGAGCCCGCCGAGCCGCTCGAACATCGTCTTGAGGCCTGTCTTCTGCGTGAGATCCTCGAGCAAGAGCGCGTCGTTTCCGTAAAAATAGTACGCCCGCCCCTTGCCGGCGTTGGCCTTGCGATCGACGAAATGAAAATTCGGAATCCCGGTGGAGTACTCGCCGGTAACGGCGGCGCCGGTTTTGACGATCGGCAGATTTCGCACGCTGATCGTCGGTGTCGTCGAGACGCCGAACTCGGCGACGGCATTCTTACGGCCGTAAATGCGGCGGAAGAACGGCAGGTAGAACGAGTCCCGGTAGCCGGTCTGCAAAAAACCGTTCAGGAACTCGTGATGAAGTTGTTTGTCGAGAGTTTTCACCTGAAGCCCTTCGGGCTTCGGCGGCACCTTCATATCTTCGGCGAGGGCTTTCATGAATGGGCCATGATATTTGTTCAGCGCGAGGCTCTCGACGAGATTGCCCTGCAGGCCGTCGACAGCAATGTGCATCGCATAGAGACGCTGATTTTGCGCGTACTCCAGATAATCGGCGAGCCGCCGGTCGCCCTTGTTCTCTTGCATCCATCTCTGAAGCGCTTCCTGACGCTGGATCTTGCGCGCGAAAATTTGAAAAGCTTTGTAGGCTTCGCGGTGCACGGCCATGATCAGGCTGACGGTAATCGTATCGAGGCGTTGCTCGTCTTTGAGCAAACCGCCAATGGCTTCGCCGACTTCCTGATTGTCTTTCAGCTTCGAGCTGAAGGCGCCGAGCAGCTCGCGGACGAGCGGCTTGACTTTGCTTACGAGCTCGGGCGAAGGCTCGACTGGAACTTTTAGCGGAGACACTCGAGTCTGCAGGAATAGCACGTCATAAAGGGCCACGACCTTCGCGATCAGTTTTTTGTCGTCGAATGCGAGTCCGCCGGCCGCGCTACCCGAGGCGCTTGCCGGCTTGAATTGAAAAAGCGAGTGATCGCCGCCGAGAACGAGCGGCGAAATGTGCCGGCGGGCCCAGGCGTCGAATGAAAGAGTCGGGTCGTCGACGGGCGTGTACTGGTCTTTGAGCGACCAAACGAACGGGATCACCTCGTCGACGAACTCGTTCGAGCTCAGGCGGCGGTTGATACGCTCGCGCACCGGCTGGTCGAGCGGTAGCCCATCGAGAAACTCCCGAATCTTCCAGCGCGCGATGTAAGGAACCGCCACGCGCATGGCGAGCTGTTTGGTGTCGGCGACCGTGTGATAGATCCCCGTGACGAAAGTCTCGTACAACGTGCGCGAAACGCCCTCGCTGGATAGGTCAAAAGCACGCGTAACGGGCGCGTTGAATGTCGCTCCAAAACCGATGAAAAACGAAAGGATAGGAATGAGCCAGACCCAAGCCGGAAATCGCACGAAAACTTATCGTGAATTTCGCGGGAGTCATACACTGGCTTTTGGCCCAAGACTCGGCGCGAAACTCTAGAGAGGCGCGGTATGTCCGTCGACCCTCAGCTGAAACAAAAAATACGGCGGAATGCAGGCCCCTTTGGCCTCGGCGGTTCTCACGCAAATATAATCATCGCGGCAGGCCTGCGACGCCGAGCACTTCATGAGAGCGGCGGGGCGCACGTTGTCCCGCAGGCAGGAGGCGAAGAGCCCGCCCTTGGCCAGACAGCCGTTGAACCGGTCGAGCACGGCGATTGAGCCGCATGTCTCGGTGGGCTTCAGGTTGTCGCAGCCTCCGTGCGCGCACATTCCGTTCGGAAACCCGACGCTCGTGTCCTCGCAAACGTAGGCTTCGCCGCAATCCAGCTCCCTGAGTGCCGTGATTTCGTCCTTGTGCGGATTCTCATGCGGAGACATGCGGCCCGCTTGGCAAGCCGAGCCCGCATGCTTGATTTTCGGCTGGCAGATTCCCGTGCGGCTCAGCCTCTCATCGGGCGAAAAGGCCTTGCACTCGAAGCCTTCCTTGCAGGTCCAGGTTTTGAAGGAGGCGTCGCCCAATCCGCAATGGGATCCGAAACCGCCGTCGTCATCATCGGGACGGACTGACAGCGGGCGCGCCGGATCGGGTTCGCGGCCCTTTTCGACGGCATCGAAAAATTCCATGCGCCGGTGCTGATCACGGGCGGCGTGCGGCGACATCGAAACGAAAATGGCATTTACATCGATCGTCTCGGGGCGGTCGACTCCGAGAAAATGAAAGCCGGCGATGGTGCGCCCCTGATGGCAGCCCGTGCAAGTCATGTCGTTCAGGCGCCGCAGAAGACCGTGGGGTGTTTTCGCGAATTTGTTTTTCGAGAGCGCGGCATCGCGGAAGTCGGACTCTGAAAAAATCCGCGAGAAGGGCATGTTGGCCCGGCGGTGCGTTCCGTGAAGCGCGACCGAAGAAATTTTCGTCGTAAGATAGCGCTCAGGCAGCCGGATGATGCCGCTGTCGGCGGCCTTGAGCTGCTCGGGCTTTTTGAGCCAGTCGAGCAGGCTCTTCTTAAGCTCGGGATCGGCCTTCAGCCGCTCGACGTCGGGCGTATTTTCGAGAACGTCTTCGACGAACGCGTCTCCCCTCTTCTTGAAAACGCGCAAAAAATATTCGGCATAGCCGCCCATGCTCGGCCGAATCGTCGAGGGCCAGCGGACCGCTTGCACGTTGACCTCGATGGATTTGAGCCGCGCGGGCTCCGGCTTTAAACCGAAGGCCTCTCCTTTTTCGAGCCGCTGAACCGCTTTGGCCCACGCTGTCGCGACCGGCTGACACGAACCGGTTTTTGAATTGAGGAACACCAAATTCACCGTCATTGGAAGTCGCGAGTAGACGCGGTCGCCGCCCACGGGCTTCGAATAAGCGAGCCGGTAAATGAACCTGATCTCGCCGCAGTTGTTCTCATAAAAAGGGATCCGGTCGAGGCGCTGCACGACGCCCACGAGCTCGAACTTCCCGTGGGGTGAGCGCAACCAGCGGCTGTCGAATACGCGATGAACGAACTTCATCGACGGGCCCGCTTTCGAATCGTGACGAGCAAGCTCCAAAAGATCGGCGGTGAGACTCTGCGCCAGCGAGCGATAACCCGCGTTCGCATGAAGCGTTCCGTTGTCGGCGGGGGCTTCCGCTCCGAAGCCGAGCTCCGCCAGCGAGAATCCGGTCGTCTCGAGTTTCGTCAAGGTTTGGGGATCATCGAGCACGAGCTTCACGGAAGCCGCGGCTCCCATCGGCTGGAACTGAACACATATCAATAATAAGACGGCGAAGCCGGCACCATGAATTTTCAACCGCTCACCAAATCGCATATCCGCCTTGCCTGGATGCCGCTGGCCACGGACTTACCACCCGCCTTACGTTTTTCGTCACCGATCTAAGGGCGCCGCCGCCGGGCGCTCTATAAACGCTTTCTAAGGGAACTGGCCTTGCACAGCTGATCGTCATAATGGCCTCCGGCCTTTTTTCATGGGAGCACTTGTGGCGCGATTCTTCAAGCTTTTGAGCCTTGCATTTGTCGTTAGTTCGATGGCCTCGGCGGCCTCACGCGCAGAGGAAAAACAGCGGCTGGACGCGAAAAGCTATTATCAGGTCATGTGCGAAGTCGAAGGACCTGGATTTCGCGGCCAGAGACACTTTTCAGGCTGGGTCTCGCCGGAAGATGTCACGTACGGCCCTCACAACTTCAGAAATCACCCGAGCCTGCAAGAAAATGAAAATGTCGTCCGCATGAATATCGAAACCCACGTGCAGGTCGGGAACTACGGCGAGGTCATACAAGGCGAAGGCACCGACTGGCGCGGAAACTACCGCCCGGCCATCCGGGCCGCGACCTACGATACTCGTTCGGTCAACTGCGTGAGCTCGATTCCCGCTTTTGAATCGGCGATCAACAGAGGCCGCGCACACTATAAGTATAGGGTGTGCGAGGGTGGGCTCTCCCACTCGGCAAAACGCATCTTAGACAAAAACTCCGGCTGTAAGGTCGAGTACAGATAAATCTGATATATGCTCAATTCCGGGCTTGAAACGCGGCGGCTCAAAAGGCGGAGCGGAGAGCCTGTAAGCTTTCATATAGTTTTTCGTACCCGCGCGGGCCCTGGCTCGAGAACATGTTCACGAGGTAGGCGCCCATCGGATTCACGATGTAGTGAACCGGCCGCCGTTCGAAAATCGACGACGACGGGCATACCTCAAGACCCGTCACGCACGGATGCGCGCGAGTCGCCTGCGCGGCATCGAACGCGAGATTCATCGAAGCGTTGGGCTGCATGAACAAACCCGCCAATCGCCCCAGCGAGTCTTCGATCCAAGTCGGCTTGCCGCCCGTTGAAAGGCTCGCGTACGAGAGAATGTCCTTTCCTTTGGCGTTCTCAATAGTCGCGTGAAAGAACCCGGCCTCCATGAACACCGTGCGTTCCGAAACGTCGTGAAAATCGGGCCAGGCGTTCGGCGCGACCGGCTGCAGCTGGGCGGTCAGTTTTGGATGCGCCACGGCCGCCGACTTGGAGAATTCACCGATGTTTCGCAGCACTGCCGCCGAGATCAGGGCTTCGATGAGCACCTGCGGGTACTTCATGGACTCCAGAAAAAACGAGCGCAGCCGCACGAGGCGCCGGGCCGCCGCCGCGAGCTCATTTTTGTGAAGCAGTTGGTTCACGATCAGGAGCTCGGCCTTCGAAAGCTCCAAGAGCTCAATCACAGAGACGTACTTACCGAGTTTCGGGGGCTCGCCGCGGCCGTAGGAGCCCACCTCCAGCAACTCCTGAAAACGCCGGATACCCGCCTCGTTATTTCGGAGATACCGATCGATCTGTCCGGCGTCTTGGCCAAGCTCCTCGCGCGTGCAGTAGACGCCTCTCACACATGGATGCCCCGAGCCGATGGAGCGGCCCAGCTGCATGACGAGCTCGAAACCGTGGCGAGCGGTCTCGGGTATTTCGTATTTTCGCTCGAGCAAGGCCTTCACCTCCGGCTTCAGCTCCTCGTCGAAGGCGTTCAAGACGGCGATCGCTGCAAACGCGAGAGCGATCGCGAGCAAAACGTTCAAGGCATAGCGTCCGTATCGGGTCATTCAAACCTCTTTGAACGACATGTTTTCAGCACGCTCAAAATCGGTCAATGACCCATCGTGAGAAAATTTCCGCGCGCTCATGGTTCCGAAAGGACTGATCTTTACCGGCCGTGCCCGAATGAGACGGGCCCAACTAAAGTCCAAGACTGGGTTCTTCCGATAAGTAGAGATCTACCTCCTTAATTAATCAGTATGCGGACAAAGGGGCTTTCAGTGCGCAAAGCGTTCGGCTTTGTGAGGACATTCTATTGCTTTTTCTTGGGGCTGCTCGCCTTGGGCGCGTTTTTGTCTCCACGGCCCGCGCTCGCCCATGAAAAGGAGTGCCGTCCGCGCCCGTACAACAAAAAACTCAAACCCGAATCCGCTGTCTTTCACCCCAAGCTCGGGAGCGCGTTTCTTCGCCGCTGGCTCGGCCAGCAGCCCCAATGGCTCGGTTCGTCGTTGACCTTCAGCAAGCTCGACCGGCTGCCCCTGCACCAGCTGGAGCTCACGAGCGCGAAACTGACGGTCACCGCGATCGTTTATCATGAAGGCGAGCTCGCGCCTGACGAGCTGCTAGTGCATTTGAACGGTCTCGCGGGGAAGCCCTTGAGCTCCGATGCCATTCGAATTGAACATTACGGATTTCAACGCCTGAAGGTTCCGGTCTGGCTCCGCGAATGGGATCTCGATAGCGACGAGAGCTGGCGTAAAGGGCACGGGCGCGCGAAGCACATCAGGTATCTTCATTTCGTGCGAATGACTTTGAGACTGGAGCGTTTTCTGTTTGCAGGCGGCACGACGGTCACGGAGCTTTTACGTAGCGCGAGCCAAACCGGCGGCCGCGCCCACTTTAAATTCGAAGCTCTAAACGGCTGGATCAAAATCATCGGCGGGCATTTGAAACTTCAAGGCCGCCTGAACGAAAACTGTCCAACGCCGACACCGACTCCTACTCCTGCGCCAACGCCGACGCCTACACCGGCGCCGACGCCCACGCCGACTCCGACTCCGACACCGACACCGACACCGACGCCCACGCCGACTCCGACACCGACACCGACTCCTGCTCCGACTCCTACTCCTGCGCCAACGCCAACGCCGACACCAACTCCAACGCCGACACCGACACCGACACCGACTCCGACACCTTCGCCGTCGCCGTCGCCGTCGCCGAGCCCGAGTGCGTCGCCGACGCCGTTGTATACGCGTGGGGACTATGACGGTGACAACAGGACGGACCTGACTGTGTGGCGGCCTTCGGCATTTGCTCCGCCTAATCAGAATCTGAGTGCGTTCTATACCTTTAGGTCGACGAACGGGAGTTTCTTTGGGATACAGTTCGGGAATACGAGCGACACCGCGATCGCGGGTGATTTTGACGGCGACAACAAGACGGACTTCGGCGTGTCGAGGTTCACGAGCGCTGACGGGGTCGATCTGATCTATCTCGAAAGCTCGACCAATACGGCGAAGTTCCCGGTCTGGGGCAATGCGGGCGACGTGTTCATC
>DASUEL010000502.1:0-2930 GCA_036275095.1 Bdellovibrionales bacterium | reverse complement strand
CAGATTAAAATAGGCCGTGAGGATTTCGTCTTTCGAGTGCGTGTACTCGAGCCACAAGGCGGCGGCGATTTGTGTGAGCTTTCCGAGCGGGCCCCGGGTTTCAAGCCCGTAGTGAAGCCTGGCCAGCTGCATGGTGATCGTCGAGCCGCCGAGCCGCCGCCCGCCTGCGACAAAGGTCGTCCAAAACGCGCGGGCGAGTGCCAGCGGCTGCACGCCCGGGTGGTAATAAAAAAATTCGTCTTCTTTCAAAAGGGTGGCGTGCACGAGCTCTGGTGAGAGCTCCCAAAGCTCGCGCTTGAGGCGAAACTGCTGATCGGGTGCGGTCGTGAGCCGCAGAAGCTCGGCGTTTCGATCGTAAACGGCCTGCGAAAAGCCGTAGCGATCGAGCACGTTCGCAAACGGCAGCACGCGGCCCGCGCACAAGGCAAGGGCTAAGCCCGCGACCCAGAGCACGGCTTTAAGCGAAAAGATGCGCGTTCGGCCCGCGCCGCTCAGACGTGCCATCACTCCCCGATCTCGATCTTGCCGCCCAAGGTGTGCGCGTTCACGCGCCGGTCGTACATGCCCTCGCCGTAAAACGGGGGCACCGTGAACTTGCCCTTGTTGACGGCCTGAATGAAGTACGAAAACGAAACGCTCATGGGCCGAAGCGAGCCGAACAAAATCAGCCGGTCCTCGCGGGCCTCGCCGTAGTCGGGCTTAAAGCTCGAGCTTTTGAGCATGAAGCTGGGATTAGCGGCCGTCGAGAAATCGACGTCATAAGAAGGCGCGATGCGCGTCTCCGCAACCCCCTCCCCTTCCCCTTCGCCCTCGCCCTCGTGGTAGTCGCCCTCGTAGCCTTCACCTTCATAGCCGTCGCCGTAGCCTTCGCTGTACGATTCGTTCGGCGTCTCCTCACTCTTGTTTTCGCGCTCCTGGGGCTCGAGCACGATGTCGAAGCCGCCAGGCAAAAGATCGACGAACGCCAGCCCCTGAAGCATGGAGGCCACGGCCTTCAAGGTGAGCCGCACTTCGACGCGCTCCCCGAGTTTAACCTTCTCGACCGCCTGCCCCTCTTGATTGAAGAACTCGCGCTTGATCGAAAGTCGCTCTTCACTCTTCTCAGCCGGGAGCTTTTTGTCGAACCCCGTTTGCGTGAGCTGCACGAAAAACGTCTTGCCGCCCATCTTGTCGATCTTAACACTCGTCGCCCCGTGCGGAATCAGGGCCGACGCCGCCCGGCCTGCAACCAGTTTCAGCGGCACGTCTTTGCCGCCGACTTTCGCCGTCACCAAGAGCTCAGGCGTTGACGCCTTGTCTTTCGAGAAATTCGCCAGCGTGTCGAGCGCTAAAATCGCGTACGCACTTGAGAGGCTGTTGTAGCCGCCGTCTTTGAGGTAGCGAATGAACACTTCGACGTCGCTCGCCAAATTGCCCGTCAAATATTTCGGAAAGTGCCGTGCCATCAGGTAAATGCGCTGGGAGCGGTCGACCAGATCGTCGTAGTACATCCAGCCGCGATCGAGGTACGACTTCGTCTCTTTCAATTTACCGGAGGCCGCGACAAGTTCCGTCGCTTTGTCGTTCATCTTGAGCATCGAGTACGACGCCGCCATATAGAGCGCCGTCAAATCGCGCCGCCAGTAATCGCTCGAGCCTTTGAGGCGCTCGGCGAGGCTCGCCAGTTGGCTTGTCGTGATACGCCCGTTGAGCGTTAAAACGTAAATCGCATAAGCCTCGGTTTGATGATCGCTCGAGTAGCCGTAGCCGCTATCTTCGCGGCCGCTCTTGCCGGCCCAGCTCTCAAGATATTTGAGCACGCCGTCTTTGAGCTCTTTCGGAACGGGCCGCCCTTTTTCGGAGGCGATCGTCAGATAGTGCGCGGCATACGCGTTTTGAAACTTCGACGGCGGCGACGAGGGCGCGTAATACCCGAACGCCCCGTCATCGCGCTGCCTGAGCCTCAAGGTGTTGATGGCGTTTTTGAAATTCGCCTCGACCACCGGCATATCGAGCTTAAGCTCGGGCCACGAGCCCAAGACCATGGCGGGGAACGCGGCGCTGGTCAGCTGCTCGGTGCACCCGTATGGATACGCCGTCAAATACTGCGTAAAACCGTTGGCGAGCGCCACCGGAAACATCGACACGGTCAGTTTCGAGGCATGCAGATGCGGATACACCTCGCGCGAAAGCTTGATCTCGAAGTTGTCGCCCTTAGCGACCGCGGCCTCGACAGATGTGCGAAGCGGCCCGTGCGGGCGAACGCTCACACCCGAGACATGGGAGACTTTCTTTGTGCTAGTTGAGGCGTGCACCCGAAGCTCGGCCGGCCCCACGACGTCGTTCACCAAAACCGTGAAGCGCGCCAGCTGCTCGCGGCCTTCGCCGACTGTGAGCGAAACATCAGCCGGTGTGGTCACCGAAAAATGCTCGGTGGTTTCAAGCTTCACGTCGATTTTGGCATCGCCCGTGCCCGGCATGTTGTTGGTGACGATCGCCGTGAACTCGAACTCATCCCCTGGGGATACGAAGTTCGGGTTATTGGGTGCGATGATGATCGGGGCGCGCGAAGTCAAATCGGTGCGCGCAAGGCCCAGCCGCTTGTCGGTCACCGCCAGCGCCAAAACCCGCATGCGCCCGTTGAACTGCGCAGGCACGGTGTATTTGTACTCGCGAGGGGTGCCGTCAGCTGTGACGAGCCCCGACCAGAAGACCACGGGCTTGTCGGTTTTGCGCTTAAACGGGTTCAAATTTTTCGCCATGGTCTTTGAGACCACACTCTCATACGACTCGTCGCCCCCGGTCTTCGAGCGCTCGAGCGCCACTTTGAAATCGGGCAAGATCTGATCGAGAATCTGCGCGGTTTCGACCTCGAGCGCGCGTTTACGGTAAAAATGCGATTTCGGATCGGGGTCTTTGTACTTGGCAACCTGCAAGATCCCCTCATCAAC
>DASUEL010000501.1:0-12100 GCA_036275095.1 Bdellovibrionales bacterium | reverse complement strand
GAGGGGGATGGGGAACCTGGTCGCTTCAAGGGGGATACCCGATCCTAGAGCACGGAATGTGCCAAGCTCCGCGAGCCCTCAAATTCGTTTATGAGTGTTTTTGGATGGAACGAATTACGTACCGGGGCCCGCGCTTCGCCCACGCTCAGGGGGCACGAGCGACATTAAATATTTGAAACCACAAACGTAACTTCGCGAGTGCCGGAATTCGCGCGGGAGTGACGTAAATCGCCCTGATTTTACGGCGCGCGCCGTTCCCGCTTGAATGTTGGCGAGCCTCTTGCCACGATCACCTCTTCAAAAAATTCGTTTGGAGGTTGGGTGTGAAGATTGGCCGCTTGATGAGTGTCGGATCAAGGCTGATTGGCGCGTTCGTGCTTCTGTCGGCATGTCAGGGCCCGGGCGGGCTTTCGACAACGTTGGGGCCGCAAGCTTCGCCGACGCCGGAGCCTTCCTTGAGCGTCGATGGGCTCGAGCCCTTGCAGTTTTCGTCGGAGCGCCAGAAGCGGGCGTGGATCGATAAGACCGCGCGGAGCTTGCGTAACGGACGCGGTCTCACTGGAAAGTCCGAGCTGCAAAAGCTCATGCCTCTGACCTCGATTCAAATTGCCGACGCGCTCATGAAGGGGCCTGCATTCACTGAAACCGTGCTCGACTTCAATTTGTACTTTCTCGGCAAGAAGGTGAATCACATCACCGAGCCGTATTACGGCGACCCGAAGATCAGGCTCTTCGCCACCGGCGCGCTGGCATACCCCCAAGCGGTAACCGCGGCGCTCGAAGTTTCGCGGGGCGGAGATTACCTTCGGCTTCTCCAGTACAAGCAGCCGATGTACGGGCAACTGCTCCCACTGCCGAAAGAGCAGATGCAGCGGCTGGCCTATTTGAAAACGTTCGGCGAGGCACTCGACAAAGCGATCGCCACGTTGTCGGGCCAGCACGATAAGCAACAGTTCTGCAATACGGAGCTGAACAATCTGGTCGGACCGTTCTTTCAGCTCCAGCTCGGCGGTAACGCCGAGGCGTTCGTGGCGTTCACGGGTAAGTCAGGCGTGAGCCGGGCATTCGCTTACTGCTTCACTGAAGACACGAACCCCGCGCCTTACGTCGCCGACCTGAAGAAGATGCGGTCCGGCCTTGAAAGCTTCGCGAAAGAGATCGAGCGCCTCGAGGGGCTCACGCCTTCGGAGCGGGTCGAAGATCTGCCGGTGTTCGACCTTTCGAGTATCACATCGTCGCCGACCGACGTGTTCAGCGGCGGGTTTTGGCGCGATTACCCGAATTCGTCGACAAACTCGAACCGCAAGCGCGGCGCCTACATTCTCAAACAATATTTTTGCGACGATCTCACGCCGGTGGGCGTGGTCGTTCCCGACAGTCATGCCACGGGCGCGCATGGCTCCGAGCCGAGCTGCTTCGCGTGCCACTATAAGCTCGACCCGATGTCGGGTTTTTTCAGGGACCGCGGCTTTCAAGGCCACGATTTCAGCTATTCACCGATCGTGCTCTTCGACGATGCCGCTTTGAAGCTGAAGGGCGAATACCAGAAGCAATGGCAGAACCCGAACGGGTCGTGGAACGTGGGCTACGTGCGCTCCCTGCAGTTTCCTCAGAAGAACGAATATGCCGGAAGTTTCGAGGAGCTCTTCGCGATCATTCGCAAGGCGCCCGAAGTCCGGCAATGCCTCGTGAAACGCTTGTATCAGTATTTCTTGAGCGAAACCCAGGCCGTCGATCGCGGCTATCTCGAGATGGCGGCGGCCGAATTCATAAAACTCTCAGAGACGAATTCGACGGTCGCGCTGAAGTCGGCGATCCTGCGCATCACGCATTCTCGCACCTTTTCGCATCCGAATCCGCAAGAAGACCAGTGCTACGATTACCGTGCGGGCGACGATCCGTCGCAAAAGCCGCCATGCAAGGTTTCGTTCTTGCTCGAAAAGAACTGCGCGAGCTGTCATCAGGGCTCCTCGGCCGCGGCCGGCCTGGATCTCACCCGATGGATTAAAACCGAAGGCGGCGAGTACGGATTCCCGCATCTGTCGGAAAACGGCGCCCAGGTGAAGCCGGCCGTAACGTTCAAACGCATCAGCGAGCTATTGACGACGGCCGACCCGAACAAGCGCATGCCGCTTCGCCGGTTCATCACGAGCCAGGATCAGCAGGCGTTGTACTTATGGGCCGAATCCATGGGCAAAAAGAGGTAAGCCATGAGAGACCTGATTCTTCCATTTTTATTTGTTCTGTTCGGCGCGGGTGGCGTCGCCGCTCAAACGGCGTCGCCGTACTGGGGTTATGCGGCCATCGAGCGCACGCTCAATGCTCGCATCGGCGCGCGCGGCGACAGCTTTCAGATGTACATGTACGTCGGCCCAGGTCCGGTCTCGCTTCTCGGAACGTATCAGGGCGGAGCTTTTCGCAACGGGCTCCCGAGCCCGACCAACTTGATGCTCTGGAAGATCGCGATGACTGGTATTGCCCGCGATATCGCGAAGACGTGCATGGCGCAGGAGCAGGAACGGTTTAATGCCGAGTTTCTTGCCGCGGTTTCGCATTTGTGCCGGTGGCCGGCTGCCTCCGCGCAAACCGACGCCGTCCTCGAAGACTTATGGCTCGCGCTGATGGGCTATTCGGCGCCCGAAGAAGAGTACCTAGCCTGGCGCGGATTTTTGAAATCAGATTACATGCAGAAGCTCGATGCTGGGCAGGCAGTCACGGCGATGGCCACCGCCATTTTGATGAACCCGCATTTCTTGCTGAGGAAGTGAGCCCATGAAAAACACGATTTCTCGCCGTCAGTTCATTCAGTTCGCGGGTGCCGGGACTCTCACGTATTTTTTGCCCGGGCTCCCCGGATTGCGCGCGCAAAACGCCGCGACGAATGATCATTTCTTTTTGCAGCTCTTCGTTCCGGGTGGGTTCGACAGCAGTTTGCTGTTCGACGCGCGCCCCCTGGCCATGACCCAAGCGGGTCTTATCCACAATTATCCGGGCAAAGAGCCGGTCAAATGGGAAGGCACGAATGGCCAATGGACATGGGCGTCTCCGTTCGCGGAGCCGTTGAACGCTCTGAAGAACGAGCTTTCGATCTGCAACGGTCTTCTGATGGCGCCGAGCTTTGACGGCCACGATCAAAACACGAATTATTACCTCAGCGGGAACCCGTTCGGCGGCGACTGCTTTCTCCCGCACCTGAATGAGTACGGCACGAAACTGCCAATCGATGCGGCTCTCAATCAGATGCTGTTCGCCACGATCGACAACGGCGGCAACATGGTTCCGATGGACTACTACACGCTGCAAACGCTGATCGAAAAACTCAAGGCGGATGCGCCGCTCGACATGAACGATCCACTCTGGCAGTTCATCAGCGGGCGTTACAAAGAGAACGCTGAATTGGCGCCGGCCGGAATGTTTTCGCGAGGCTCCGCGATGATGATGCGCAGTCTGCCCACGGCGGCCGCTCTCGAGTCGATCGTCAAGCAGATCAAGCTCGGGAGTACAACGGGGGACAGTACCGCGTTCCTCTATGTCGTCGGTGAGCTGTTCAAGGCGCGAATTGCGCGTACGGCGATCTTTTCTCCGTCGTTTCAGCAGCAGGTCGACTGTCATGACGTGAATTCAGCGAAGAATCATCACCTGGTGGCCGGCGCGCTCGTTGATTATATCGTCAAGACGGTCGCCTTTTTGAAGGCGACGCCATTTGATGGCACGCGAAGCCTTTATGACGTGACGACCGTGTCGATCACGTCCGAGTTTTCGCGAACGATGCGGCAGGCCGGCCGCAAAATCGACGATACGGGCACCGATCACAACAATCTGACGAACACGATCATCTTGTGCGGCAAAGGGATCAAGGGCGGGCTGGTACTCGGTGAATCAGATTTCCGCGTTGTGGGCGAGCAGCTCTCAGGCGCTCATAAGAAACGCGATCTCCAGACGGTCAAGTCGATGGGCAAGCCGTTCGACTTTTCCACATTCAAGCCGCGCGCCGATCTGCCCGAGGAATACGACTACCGGAACTACTTGCACGTGCATTCGGTCGTGAACACGTTGTACGAGTTGTTCGGCGTTCCGAAAACGAAGTGGCGCGCGCCGGAGCGGGATGCGCCTCCGTCGCCGGTGCTGAAGCCGCTTTTAGCGTGACGGTTAAGCCGATTTTCTGCGATCGGCGCCTTTGCGCCGGTCAATCTTTATGACGAAGGCTTCGAGCGGCGTTCCGTCTTTTTGGAGAGTGGGAGCCTGGCGTTTCGTGAGCGCGAACCCCAGCACCCGCTCATAACTGATCGAGCAGATCCTGAAGACGTCCTCCGATAAAGCGACCTCGCAGGCGTCGGCGCAGGCCTGAAGCTTGGCCGCCATGTTCACGGTGCCGCCGAAATAGTCTATGCCTTGATGCAGGTGAACGGCGATCACCGGCCCTGTGTGCACGGAAATGCGCAGCCGGATGTGCGTGTCGGTGCGGTGCTCGTTGAAGCGAAGTTGAATCTCGATGGCCGCCGCCAAGGCGTCCTCGGGCGTGTGAAACGCGCCCATGACCGAGTCGCCAATCGTTTTCACGACGGCCCCGTTGTGACGCTTCACTTCATGAAAGACTTCGACGAAATGATCGCGGACTTCTTTGAACGCGCGTGCGTCGCCCTCGGTCTGGTAAAACTTCGTCGAGCCGACGATGTCGGTGAACAGAATGGTCTGCTGCCCGAGCGAAAGCTTGACGTCAGCACTCAGGTGCTCTTCAGAAAAGAGATCGCGGAACTCCTGCAGGGTGAAGAGCTCGACGGGGCGAAGCGCCTGGTTTTCCCACCATAGCTCCTCGACTACGAAGATCGCCGGTTTCAGCCCTGGGTTCTTGAAGGTGAACGACGGATTCGGCCCGGTTTCCGCGACGGCGATCGGAGTGACGAGCCCGTCCCACGCGATGGTCTGGTTCGGCGCCTCCGTCACCTGTACGGCGAGGGCATGAGCGCTTCCCACTTGGCGCACGCGATGGCGTCCTTCGCGCAGGCGGGCCTGGACGAGAATTTCCTTGCCGGGTTCGACGAGCTGCTGAATGCGAATGTGTTCTTTCTTGGTTGCCTCGGCCGCGCAATATTCGATTTTTTCAAATTGACGGATCGAGGGGTGCACGTGAAAGGTCACCTCGACCGAATCGAGGCGGTCCGTCTTGAAATCCACGCGGCAAACTTCGCAGTCGAATTCGCCCGGCAGGTCTCCGAGCGAGCGTGCCGAATAACGCGTGCCCCGGCAGTGCGGGCATATGACGTCCCAGCTCAAGTTGAAAAGCCCGAGCCTCGTCGCGTGCAGGCAGGTGACGAGCAGGTCGCGCTTGTTTACGTTCCACGCTTTCGCGAGCGGAAGGATGCGAAGACGATTTAGCTCGAAGTCGTCTCCCGTTTCAATGTGCTTGACGAGCCGGTCGACCACTTCCGACTTGAGGTTTTTCTCGACGAGCTCGTCACGAATCTTGCGAAGCTTCTGCTGGCTTTCGGGTTCGAGGCCGGCGTTGGGCTTTACGAGCGCTGCGCGCCGCTTGCTTTCGTCTTCAGTGGCTTTGAGATGCTCGACGACTCTATCGAGTACGTCTTTGAATTTTTTTTCGACGATCGGATGCGTGAATTTCAGGAACTCGCGCCAGAGCCGGTTGCGTGGGAACCAGCCGAAGTAGACGTAGACGTCGGTGTGCCCGGTACGCGCGCTGGGCTCGACGTGAAAGAGCGCGCGAAAATACCGCGCGCAGCCTTTTTTGTAGACGCGATTGGTGCTGACCGAGCGGCCGGCGATCCAGGTCCACGGCTCTTCGATCCACTCCTGGCGAAAACCGACCATCGTGGTCGTTACGTGGAGCTGGCCTTTTTCTTCGCGCATGGTCCGTTTCGCGAAGTCGAGGGCGCGATTGAACCGCGACGTATCGGCGAGGTAAAACCAGACGTCCTCAGGCGGCGCATTCAGCGTGAAGGTCGAGAGCAGCTCGAGCGGAGCTTGGCCGTCGTGCTCGACCGGCCACGGCTGGAAATGCGTTTTTTCTTTTAGTTCCGAGAGACTGAGCATGAAGACCCCGCCTGACTCTTATCGGATTTCGGCGGGGCCGGCTCGAACGGACTTAGGTCCGGTTCATGGGCTTACTGCGCGAGATACGCGAAGACCGATTCCCACATTGCGACGTGTTTGACCAGGTTGTCTTTTTCGGTGCGATATTTTCCTTCGAACGTATAGGCCAATGCCGCGGTGGTCCCGAAGTAATAATCTTTCGAAGTCCCGAACGCGTAGTAGCCGAGAATGTCATACGTAGTGCCGAGGCCGTATTTTTCGCCGAACGGCAGCCTCAAAAGCGCGCCAAGTCCCTGGAAGCGTTTCAGATCGGGCTGGGCGAGCGGCGTGTTCGTGTAAGACCACGGGTACAAAAACGCGCCGATGCAGCAGTGGTAGTCGATCGCGACCGATAGGCCGCTTTTGCTCTTCGTAAGATCTTGCCGCAGATACTCTACGAAATATTTCGTCTCGGGCTGCGTGAAGCCGGGCTTACCCGTGGGCGGCAGCGGGAAGTCCCGATTGAGATCGATGCCGTTCGCGTTTCCGCGCGCGTCGGCGGCATACCCGTCGGGATTGAAAATGGGAGCGATGTAAACGATCCCGCCTTTCATCAAAAACTCGCGGAGGCGTGGCAGATCTTTCAGTCCGCTCAAGAAGACGCGCGGAAGTTTGTCTTCGATCCCCAGATATTCGTTGCCATGGGTGGCGCCCGTGATCACGACCGCGCGGCCGACGTTTTGCTGGGCGTTCGCGCTCGCGATGCGGATGAGATTGAGGTTCGCGCCTTTCACGGAGCGCCCGTAGACCACGCGCTGAGCGAGCGCGGGGAACTCGGTCTGAAGCTGCACGAGCTCGTTTTCGATTGCGGCGTACGCGGGCCCGTCGATTCCCGAGTCGCTCTCCGCCGCGAACGGCGTGAAGAGTTGCGCTTGTGCTGTCGGCGCGTAGGCGATGCAGGTCAAGGCGATGAAGCCGGCGAAAAGTGAGCGAATCATGGAGCCCTCCAGTAACTCCACTGTCTAGGTTTAGTCCGACACTTAAGTCAATCGGGCGTGACCCGCGGTGCCGTGAACGGGCACTGGCCATTTGTTAGCCGCGTAATCGGGCACTAAAGCCGCGAAATTAGGAGCGAAAACCTGCGTGCGCTGGTACAGAATTTGAACTGGAGACCAGGGTAGCAATCGAGGTCTTCCATGGTGCGCACACAGAGCCGAACCACACTGATGATTTTTCTTCTATTTTTGCTGGCCGCAAACCTCTTCGTCACGCAGGCGTCGGCACAACAGTGCGGCCGGGCATCCCGAAAAATTGATGCCTCAGCGGAGCTCGCGAAGCCGGGCGAACAGATCGTCAAGAGCGCGCGCTGGAACGTTCCCATGGTCATTCGCGGCCTGGGCCGCCTCTATCCGTACAAAGATGTTCTGAAAACCCCGATCATCGATGACCCGGTCGTCTATGACGTGGGCATCGCGGGCGGCGGCCAGACCGCGCTCGTGACGGCCCTCATGTTGAAGGGCAAAAAAATCCTGATGCTCGAAAAGCAAAACTTCTGGGGCGGTCTCGCATCCGGCCAGGTGCGCGGCGGGCTCGAGTACGATCCCGGCACGGCCTACAAATCGCCTCCGGCCGATTTCCAAATCAAGATTCTAAAAATGCTCGGAATCGATTGGGAGAGGGCCGCGATTCATCACCCGAGCGACACGCTCTACATTGAGGGCGGCCTGCGGTTGCGTGACGGCACCGTCGAACACATTTTTCCGCACTTCTGGGAGGACTTGGCGGTGCTACGCAAGCTCCCGGCGACGTTTGAGATGATTAAATTTCGAATGGAAAAAGATGAAGACGCGGGCGTCATCGGAACCCAGCCTATCGAGCAGAACAAGAACATGATGCTCGACCGGATCACGATGCAACAGTACATTCGCGACGTTCCCGAATGGTTCGCGCGCTACGTGAAGGAGAACGCTTCAGACACCGAGGCCGCGGCGATGTACAGGCGTTTCATCGAAGAGGTGGACGGCGGCTTCATCGAGCGCTCAAACCCGATGGATCTGGTTCTGCGGCACATGGTGAATTACGCGAATTCCGCCGAGGGCGCGAACCTGGACCGCATCGGCGCGATGACCGGCGCGAACTTTCAGCTCTCTGAAACCGGCACGCGCTACACGTGGCAGGCGGGCACCGGCGAAGTGTCGAAGCACATCGTGAAGGAGCTCCAAAGCCGCGTCGACGATAAGGGCCAACCGCTCGTGAAAATGATCGATCAGGCCGAAGTGATCAGCGCCGAGCACAAGCGCGATCACGTCGAGATCGTGTACGTGAAAAACGGCCAGCGCTACCGCGCGAGAGCCCGCTATGCGCCGATGTCGATGCCGATCGATACGACCCTGCAGGTGATCAAGAATCTCCGAGACATTTCGCCCCAGCATTACCAAGTCATGCAGGATATCCGTAAAGAGAAGCTCTTCACAGACTACGCGGTCGTCGTGATGTTCGTGAAAGGCCATCCGGCGTTCTCGAAAATCACCTACGATCTTTGGCCGGTGTACAAGGGGCCAATCGACGGGCGCCCGACCGATTTCATTTCGGGGCTTTGGCAGCAGACCGAAGGCTACAAACACACGCCCGATTCAAAGTACGGAATCATTTCGGCTTACGTGCCTCTCGGCCCTTCGATGCCGCGAACTCAAACCGAGCTTCTCCGCATAGCCGAGCGCGCGATCGATACGATGCGTGAGTTTTCGGACCCCATCCAAAAGCAAGCGGGCGAAGCGCCAATCGAAGTGGAATTCGCCGAGATCAATTATTGGCCGTCTTCGATCTTGGTTCCGGCGCCGGGTCACTACACGCACCGCGCGCCCATTCTGAACTCACCGGTCGGTGAGCGCATTTTCATCAATCAGAGCGGCATTGGCGCGCCTTCGCACGAAGAGGCTCAGTATCGCGGCATTCAAACCGCGGAGCGCATTCTCGAACTGGAAAAGCGAAAGAAGCGTTCGGGCCGGTCGCGGCGTAAGTAAGCGCCCGGTCAGATGTAGTCGCGCACCTGCCACATTCCGATTTGGGAGCGCTCCACGAAGTTGTCCACGGTTTCCCATGGGATGTGGTCGGCGGCGTGGCGCCCCCGATAGATGTTGTCGATGTAGCCGTCAGGGTCGATGAGCACGCTCATCGGGAGCTGCGAAAATTTGCCCTCGAGCTTTCCTTGTTTCTGGCCTTGAAACAAAGCGGAGATGAATCCGGTCACCGACTTCGGATGAAACATTCCCGCGAGGCTGCTCTCGGCGCCGTATAACGAATAAAGCTTTCGGGCCGGGTCGGGAACGATCGCGACGTCGGGGTACGGTTTCCCGGCGAGTGTTTTCGGAAAGCTCTCGCGCGGCGACTCGAAAATCGCGACGACTTTCAAATTGATATTTTTGAGGATGTCGTTTCGAAATGCGAGGGAAGTCAGATGAAGGTTGCAGATCGGGCAGTTGGCGTACCGGTAAAAGATCATCCAAACCGGATGGCCGCGCAATCGGCTCAGCTTCAAGGCTTTTCCGTTGAGAAGGCTGGCTTCAAAATCGGGTGCGACATCACCGGGGGAAAGAATCTTTTTGAGCATGCTTTCCTATCGGGAGACTCGCCTAAGATCTGAATAATAATGCCGGGCGGCATGTTTCAAAGAAATTGGCTTCTAAACCCTTGTTATGACAATACTGTGACAAATTCTCACTTGGTTTGCGTTACATTTAATTATGGTCCATGACTTTGTCCTGATTCACAAAAAAGGCAGTGGTTTGGAGTGCTTAGCCGAGGCCGACCAAAGCCGAAGCGGCTGGAGCCTTTGGAAGACCTGCCTGCGCCAGATCGCCTTCGGGCACTCCGGCCTGCAGCTGCCTGGCGATATCGAAGCCGAGGTTTATACGGGCGAAGCGGCCTATTCGTTTTGTCTCGAAGTGGTATGCGGCTTGAAGTCTCCGCTCGCAGGGGAGACCGAAGTGATGGGCCAATTCCGCGAGCACATCGCGGGCTTCCAGGGACCTCCCGCGATCAAGAAACTTCTCGAAACGGTTTTGGCCGACGCGAAGGCCATTCGCCATAAACATCTCACCAAACTCGGCAGCCAGTCGTACGGAAGCCTTTCGCGCAAACTTCTGCAAGAGTACCGGGAGCTGCATGTTCTCGGCGCCGGGCAGCTGACTGAGGAGCTGCTCCCTTGGCTCTCGGATAAAGAAACAGTTTTTGTTTATGGCCGCAGCCCCGAGAAAAGAAAAAAGCTCGAGAGCGAGTTTTCACACGTGCGCGTGCGTGCGCTGACCGACGAGTACGGCCAGGAGGCGAATCGGGCCGCGGCACTCGTGATTGCCGCGCCGATGAAGGCCGAAGAGATCCGCCGCTGGGTCGCGGGCCGCGGATTCGGCACCGTGCTCGATCTGCGGGGTGAATCGCGCCACGACCCGCTCACTGGTATTTCGCAAGTCGTTTCACTCAAAGATTTCTATCAAAGTCTTGAGAGCCACCAGGCCCAAGTGAAAGAGAAAGTCGATGCCGCCCGAAGCGAGATCGAGCGCGTGAGCCGTGAGAAGACTCGGCTTGCGGAGCTTCGCCCGTTCGGCTGGGACGATCTATGCGCCTGAAGATCGCGGCCCGCAAGAGCGACCTGGCACGTCTGCAGGCGTTTCTGGTCGGCGACGCGCTCAAGGCGGCTCACCCGAAAATTCACGTCTCTTACGAGTTTCGAGCTTCCCTGGGCGACCTCAACCAAAATGATCCGCTTTGGAAGATGCCCGAGAAGGGCGTATTCACCCAAGACTTCTACGACGATCTCGTCAACGGGAAGTGCGACATGGTCGTGCACTCGTGGAAAGACCTTCCGATCGGCGACAAGCCGGCCACTCAGATCAGCGGCACGCTCAAGCGCGCCGATCTACGCGATTTATTGCTCGTAAAAAAATCCCATCTGGAAAAAGTGGCGGCGAGCCGCAGGCTGCAGGTGCTCTCGTCGTCTCCGCGGCGCGAATATAATCTGTCTGGCTTTTTGAAAGCTCATTGGCCGAACGGGCTCGACCGTGTCTTGTTCGAGCCCGTGCGCGGAAACGTGCCCACGCGCGTGCGCAAGCTCATCGAGGGCTCGCTCGACGCGCTCATTGTCGCGAAAGCCGCGCTCGACCGGCTGCTGTCGGCGCCTCAGGACGAGTTCCGCGAGACACAAGCTGAGCTGCGCCGGCATCTCGAGCTCTGCGACTGGATGGTGCTTCCGCTGAGCGAGAATCCGTCGGCGGCAGCTCAAGGTGCGCTCGCGATCGAAATCAAGCGCGGCCGCTCTGACCTTGAGGAGCTGCTTGCCGAAATTCATTGTCCCGATACGTACCGTGCCGTCGTGAAAGAGCGCGAGACGCTCGCGCGCTACGGCGGCGGCTGCCATCAAAAAATCGGGGTGAGCATTCTCGCGCGGCCATTCGGAGACGTGCGATTCTTGAAGGGGCTTACCGATAAAGGCGAAGTGCTGGATTCAATCGAGCTCACGAGCCGCGGCGGCCCGGCCCCGAAGCCCGAGTCATTGGACCGCGTCTTTCCGCTTGAGCCGAAGCAGGCCTCGTGGTTCGAGCGAAGGCCGATCGCGGCCGCTCGCCAAGACGACAAACCGCTATGGGTTGCGCGCGCCGACGCGCTCCCGGCCGATTGGTCGCCTCGCTCGCTCGTATGGACGGCCGGGCTCGAGACCTGGAGAAAGCTCGCGGCCCGTGGCGTGTGGGTGAACGGCTCGGCCGAGGGCTTGGGCGAATCCGAACCCGCACGCATCGAGACGCTAGCCTTCGGCCCCGTCGCGTGGATCAAACTCTCCCACGACGAAGGGCATCCGCGCGAAGGGCAGGAGTTCGTCGCGACTTATCGTCTCGAGCCGAAAAACGACGTTCCCGACTTGAACGGCAAGACGCATTTTTACTGGATGAGCGGCTCGGGATTCTTGCGCGCCGTTCAGCATTATCCGTGGCTCCGCAACGCGAATCATTTTTGCGGGCCCGGCAGCACGTACGCCGTGATCCAGCAGAATCTCGGCCCGCAAGGCCGCGTTTTCGTCAGC
>DASUEL010000500.1:0-5980 GCA_036275095.1 Bdellovibrionales bacterium | reverse complement strand
AAGGATTTCAGCTCGCCCGCCCGGAAGTCCATCGTTCGCTCACCCGTATTGAAAAAGGTGTGCTTGATTTGCCCGGGTACATTCCCGCGGTAACAGCGAATGCCCGCGAGCATGATGATGATGGCGTCGTCGGATTCATTCTTGATGTTGAGCCGGATGTCATACTTATCTTCTTTGTCTTTCACCCAGTCCGCCCAAACGCTGAGCACGCCGGGCTTTGTCGCGACGTTGGAGCTCTGATCGAGTTTCACGCGGCCGCCGCAACCGGCGAGCGCCACGAATGAAACCACGGCAAGAAGTCTTAGAGCGCGCATTTCGATTCTCCTCATCATTTTCGGACCTCGAGCTCCATCACGAGCGGCGGAAGCTTGGTCTCGGTTTTCTTTTCGTCCTGGCTGACGGCCACGATTTTGTCGATCTTCAGCTGCGCGACGCCGGTCTCGGGCAGCTCGCCCGCCGCTGACGCGAACAGGAGCAGCCCTTTTTCCAGCTGGTTCGGCTCCATATCGCCGGTGAACTGCGCGTCGCGGAGCATGAGTTGCTGCCCGTTCAGCGTCAGTGTGATCCCGCTGCGCTTGAACGCCACGTTTTGCTCGTATTTGTTTTGGAGAGTCATGAGAATATCGATGGCGTCTTTCTTGCGCTTGAGCCAGATGACTTGGGCTTGGATTCCGCGGCCTTCTTTTTCGTTGCTTGCGAGGCCGCCGCCTTCGTATTTGATCTTTTGATGGCCGCACGCCGATGTCAGCGCGAGCGCGGCCGCGATGATGATGAACTTGAGGTTTTTCATGTCATGACCTTTCGCAAAGCTCTCGAGTGAGAGGGTCCAAGGTAAAACCGGTTTGTCGGGCTGAATTCATATAATCGTGAAGCGTTTCCAAAAACAAGGGGAGTTTCGGCTCGGGCTTCCGGTCGTGAAGCAGCACGATAGAGCCGCCGACAGTTTTTGCGAGCCGCCCGAGCGCGCGCGGGCGAGTCCAGTCGAAGACCGTGTCGTAAAAGCGACAGTTCCAAAGTATCAGAGGTATTCGAAGATGCTCGAGGCTGGCGGCGAGCTCGGGAGTTCTGACGCCGGCAGGGGGCCTGAACCCCGCCGTTTTGCCGCCCGTCATATCCTCGAGCAAATGCTCCGAACTTTCGATCCAAGCCTGGAGCGCTTTTCGCCCTTTGAAAAACACGCCGTAGCTATGATCGAGCGAGTGGTTGCCGATCGTATGACCTTCGCGAAGTATCCGCGCGAGCACGTCTCTGTTTTGGCGCGCGCGTTCCGCGATGACGAAGAACGTGCATTTTGCTCCCGTCGCGGCGAGCGTATCGAGCACCCGAGGCGTCGAATGCTTGTCGGGGCCGTCGTCAAAAGTGAGATGTAACGACGAAGAACGATTCGTCTTGCGCACGGGCCGGCCGAGAAAATTCATGGCGCGAATGGCAGCTTCAGGCGCCCGCCGCTCGGCGCGGATGCGAGCCAACCCAGCGGGTCGGGCGGTGCTGTGGCCCGCGCGTCGAGCTCCACGGTCAAACGCCCCTCATCATCCGAACGGGTCAACAGCGCCGCCGCGGCTCCGGCTCTCGGGAGCGGTTCATGCGGAAGGGCAGGTACCGGGGTGTCGCATTCGATGGCGATCACCCAATCGGTCAGCCCCGCCTCGAGCCAGAGCAGCGCGGTCGTGAGTGCGTAGTGTCCCGCGTGCGCGCGATCGCAAAGCGTCGCGGTCGGCCCTTGCATTTTGAAATGCAACGAGAGAAATCCCGTCGTGGCGTTGTGCAAACTGTTCTGGAACAACAGCGGCCGGGCCACGCCTTGCGCGGCCAATGTCCCGAGAAAATCGCTCGTCGTCTCGAGCTCGCCGAAGCTCGTTCCGAGCACGAGCCCGCAGGATCGCCGGTCGAGCGCCGGCGCCTGCTCGAAGAGCCTTTCGAGAGCGGACGCGCAAAGCTTCATGTTGGCTGTCGCGCGCCGAAACTCAGGCCGTAGCTCCTCGGTTGCGTTTTCGATTCGGGCTGCGGCTACGACAGAAGCCTTCATGCCGGCCCGCCCGCGCGTGAAAAAACCAAGGCGGCGTTATTTCCGCCGAATCCGAGCGTGTTTTTGAGGATATGGTCGAGCGGCTTTCGTACTGCCTCTCGAATGAGCGACGCCGGAATTTTCGGATCGGGGCTCTTCAAGTTATGAGTGGGAGGGATCACGCCGTCGCGAAGTGCGCTCAGGCAAATCACCGCTTCGAGCGCTCCTGAAGCGGCGAGCGCGTGGCCGTGAATCGCTTTCGTGGAGCTCGCCGGCGTATCGCCCAACAGGTGATAAACCGCGATGCCTTCACTCAGGTCGTTCGCGGCCGAGCCGGTGCCATGACAATGCACCCACGAAACGTCGCGGGGCCCGATTCCGGCGGTCTTGAGGGCCGCGTTCATCGCCTCGAAGCAACCGCGGCCTTCCGGGTGCGGAGAGGTCACGTGAAACGCATCCGACGAAAAGCCCCAGCCGCGGAGCTCGCATAAAGGCTCGCGCGCTCCCGCTCCCTCGACGCAGAAAAACGCCGCGCCTTCCGACAGGTTAATGCCCGAGCGCGCGCTATCAAACGGCGCACACGTGGCCTCGCTCAAAAGTTGCAGCGATTTGAAGCCTTCGATCGTCAGGCCCGAGAGCACTTCGACGCCGCCGACCAAGCAGCGTCTGACGGCGCCCGAACGAATCCACAATGCCGCCATCGCCAATGCCTGAGTCGAAGCGCTGCATGCCGAAGTCAGCAGCATCGCGGGCCCGCGCAGCCCCAGCTCGCGTTGCACGGTTTCAGTCAGAGACCCGAGCGGCTGATGATGAAGCGCCCGTTCAAGAGCGTCGCGTGAAGTTTGCTTCGTGAAAAAGTCCCGCAGCGGTTGCTCCCAAAGATCGATTTGACCGGTCGTCGTGGCGAGAATGAGCCCATCGCCGGGCGCCGGGCGCCAACCGGCCTGCGCGAGTGCCTCTTCGAAGGCTGCGCGCGCCAAGAAAGCCGCCCGGCTCGCGCCCGGTTCCGCCGTATCAGGCACGCGTCCAAGGCCGCGCTCGATGTTGCTTTCGTCAGCGAGAACCGCGCGCCAAAGGCGGGCGGCGCCAAAGCCAGCACAGCTCACGGCACCCATCCCAGTAATGTAAACGGAGCTCATTCAGATTTGCCTGGAAGCAATACGAAGTCGGCGATCGTACCGATAGTTTGAAAGTACTTTTTACCGACTTCGGCGTCGGCGACCTTCTTGCCGAATTTGTGCTCGACGGCAACGACGATCTCCAAAATGTCGATCGAGTCGAGACCCAGCCCACCGTGGGTCAAAGGAGTGTCGCCGGTGACCGTCGCCTTGTCCACGTGGCGCAAATTGACCGCATCGACGATGACATCGATCACTTGATTGACGATTTCGTTTCGCTGGGCGACGCTATTCATGAAAAAAGGATATAAGAGCCACCTTCAGAGAGCAATAGTCTATTGCAACACCTTAAAGCAGCCTTCATTTTCGTGATTCTCATATTATTGACCGGCGCGGCGCTCGGCGCGCGGGGCGCCGAAGACGTGCGGCTGTCAGCGGAGGCGCTGGCCGAAAAACTCAAACAATACGAGACGATTGATTCGCTCGAAGCCACGTTTAAGCAGTCCAAACGATTCAAGGATCTGACAATCGAGCTGAAATCGGACGGGCGCATCAAGCTTGAGCGCAAGAAACGCATCGTCGTTTGGGAAGTCTTGCGCCCCAGCCCGCTCAAAGCGACTCTGCTGCAAGATGAGCTGCGCCTCGAAAGCGGCGAGGGAGCGAGCCGGGTGGAGCAGACGATCAAGACGGCGAATGTGGGCAAAAAGGCGGCGAGCGGTCTCACGATGCTCGTCGCGTGGCTCGAGCTCGATGCCGTCCGCCTCTCCAAAGATTACGACGTCGCGCGCGCGGCCGACGGGCGCTTCTTATTTACCCCGAAAGCGAAACAGGAAAACCCGTTCGAGCGGCTCGAAATGTGGCTGGACTCGAAGGGCTTCATGTCGAAGCTGAAGGTTCTCGAAACCTCGGGCGACCAGTTTCAAATCGAGTTTTCCGCGCCCAAGATCACGCGAGCCCAAAAATGAAAGTGCTTCTGATTCTCGCTTTCTTCGTGTTCGCGGCTCCGGCGCGAGCCGAGGTCGTCAGCAAAGCTCACGATATTTTCTTCCCGCCGCAGCTTCGCGACACATTCGTCGGCTACCAGAACTTTCCGGTATTTTGGTGGAATTTTTTGGTGCTGGAGAACCAAACGTTGGAGGCGGGCTCCGCGGTTTGCGAGCGTCTTCGCGCTCAGGCTCCCGAGCTCGGGCTCGCGCGCGTCGAGTGCCAGCAGGAGCTCGCGGATTTTCGCGAGGTCGCCGCCGATTGGGCGTTCGACCTCCCCAGGCGCGCCGCGCGGCCCCCCGACGCGCAGCTCGCGGCCTCTTTGCGGTCGGCGCTCGCGAAGGCGAGTCTTCCAGGCGTCGATCGAAATGCCATCGAGATTCTGCGCACGGATCCGCTCGAGAGCTGGCGTGAGCTCGAAAAAATCGCATCGGCGCGGCTTCCAATCAAGCTTGGACGTACGAATGGGTTCTTCCGCGATTCGGCGAGCGGGCGCATTCTGATTCCGGTCCAAATGAGCTTTCCGCCTTCGGAGAGCTCGAAGACCGCTACTTTGCGCGAAAGCGCGCGGTTCGAAGGCGGAGTCTGGGTCGGCCCGCATTGGGCGGCACTGACGAACGAAGAGCGGGTCATCAAAGATCTCAACAGCGTTTCAATAGTCGGGATTCTCGTGCTTGCCGTTTTCGCGGTATGGCTGCTCGCGGTCAAACGTACGCGGCTTCTGTACATCGTGCCTCCGGTTCTGGTGGCGACGGGTTTGGCGGCGCTGGCCACCGTGGCGGTCTTCGGCAGCATTCACGGCGTGACACTTTCACTCGGAACGGCCATCGTGGGCCTCGCGCTCGATTACGGCTTTCACGCGGCGCTGGCGATCGAGCAGGCTCGGGTTTGGCGCGCGAATTTTTTCGGCCTCCTGACGACGCTCGCGGGACTGCTGATCCTGATGTGCAGTGAGATTCCGCTGCTTCGTCAAATGATGTTTTTCTCTTCGCTTGGCTTGGTGCTTGCGTTCACGATGCTGGCCCTCATGTTTCGGCTGCGGCCTGGGCTCGCATCGGTTCGCCCGCTGCGCCTCGTGCCCGGAGCGGGAGCCGTAAGAACGGGAGTCGCATTCGCGCTCGGCGTGGCCGGGCTCATTGCCTTCGTGCGTATCGAGCCGGCGCTCGATCTGCGCCGCATGGAGTATCAGGATGAATCGACTCGTGAAACCATACGCTGGATCGCGGAGAACTCGGGCGTGCGGCCTCCGCTCTTCGAAGTGGCGCCCGCGGGACCCGAGCTCCTGTCGAGCCTCAGTGAGCGGCGAGCGTGGTCGCTTTCGCAGGGGATCAGCTTCGAGAGCGTCGCGAACTACCTTCCGCCCGCGGATACGCAGCGTGCTCATTTAGCTTCATGGCGCGATGACGACTGCCGCCCCCTTCGGCGTTTGCTTTCAAGCGAAGAGTGGGAGTTCTTTTCGCCATTTCTCGACCGTGCCTGCAATGCGGGAGGCGGGGAGAGCGGTGAGCGGTACATTCATCATCTCGAGTCGGGCGGCAAATGGCTGAGCCTTTGGATGCCGGCGACTCCGGAGCACGAAACCCTCGTGCGCAAGACCTTTCCCGCAACGTCTTCGCTTCGTGAGATCGCCGATATTTTTCCGAATACGCTGATGAGCGAGCTGGGCTGGATGGCGCCGCTCGCCTCGATTCTTGCCGCATTCATAATTTATCTTCATTTTCGGAGCATCGTTTTGACGGCGGTGGCGCTCATCCCGTTTATTTGCGGGCTGGGGCTCATCGCGATCATGCACTGGGCCTTCAAGCTTGAGTTTAGCTTCATCACGCTGGTGGGAACGATCATGATCTTCGGTTTCAGCATCGATTATGGAATC
>DASUEL010000499.1:0-10043 GCA_036275095.1 Bdellovibrionales bacterium | reverse complement strand
ATCCGCGTGCTGATGTCTTTGATGATCGCCAAATGCCCGTAGTACAGGCCGGCCTGAATATTTTCGACCGTCGAACGGCCCACGACCTCTTTGGGCGCGATGATTTCGACCGCCGGAAGCCGCGAAGTTTTCGACTCGAGCGCCTCCATCGAGAGACGCAGGCCAGGATGAATCAGGCCTCCGAGATACTCCTTGTCGCGATTGATGGCGCAAAAGGTGGTGGCCGTGCCGAAATCGATCACGATCAGGTTACGTCCCGGATACAAGAGCGTCGCGCCGATCGCGTTGGCGATTCGATCGGCGCCGAGCTCGAGCGGGTTCTTGTACTTGATTTTGAGCCCCGTTTTGATGCCGGCTTGAAGAATGAACGGGTTGATCTTGAAATACTTTTGGCAGCAGTTTTTGAGCGAATGGACGAGATCGGGCACGACCGAGCAAATCGCCACCTGGCGGATTTTCTCGGGGTCGATTCCGTTTTCACGCAGCACGGTCCGCAAGAAAAGGCCGAGCTCGTCGCTCGAGGCCCCCGTCTTCGATATCTTACGAAAACGTACCTTTATTTTGTCTCCGTCGAAAACACCGCCGTAAATCTGGCTGTTACCGACATCCAGGGCGAGAATCATGATCGGCTCCTGATTAACTGTTCAAGCTCGGCGGCCAGCATCTGACGGTCGAGCGATTCAAATACGATTTTACCGGCCTCGAATATCCGATACCGGTTGTCTTTATTGGCTCTGATGTCGTGAAGATCGTTATGCACGACGAAATCCACGCCGCCGCCCGAAGCCAGCTTGTTGATAGCGGCGATCTGCTCGGTGTACGAGCTCGAGTTCGTCAATTTGAACGCGATGACCAAAGGATTTGCCGGCAACGCGTACGGCTTCAAGCGGCTCACGATTTTGAAATTTCGCTTCAGCCGCAAAGTGATGTCGCTATCGGAGTCGATCTTCTTGAGCTCCGCCGGAGTGAACGAGCCATGCGCCGTCTCGACGTGAGCAACGGAGTAATCGCTGATAGCCGCGAGGTGAATGATCCCGTCGAACCTCTTATTGGAGAGGGCCGCGCGCAGCTTTGAATCGAGATCGCTGAAGCTCGTGTAGGTTTCGACAGTCCTCGCGCTTCTTGGAGTTTTGGAGCCTTCACCGCCGAAGAACGAGATCTCGTGGCCTTGCTCAGCGAGGTAATCGGCAAGAAACGCGCCCGTCGCGCCGGTGCTGATGTTCGTGATAAAGCGCACGTCGTCGATCGGCTCTCGTGTCGCGCCTGAGGTCACAAGGATTCTCATACGAACCTCGCGGCCGCGGCTTGAATGGACGCAAAGATCTTTTCGGGTTCGAGCAGCCGGCCCTCACCGACGTCACCGCACGCAAGGTTTCCTGAATCCGTTTCAAGAACGTTGACGCCCCACGCTCGCAGCTTCGAAAGCGAGGCTTGCGTCGCCGGATGGGCCAGCATTTGCGAGTTCATCGCGGGCGCGATCAAGTACGGCTTTTTGAGATCGTACGCCAAAAATAACGCGCCCACCGCGTCTTGTGCGAGCCCGGCAGCCAGTGAGTTTATCGTGTTCGCGCTCGCGGGCGCGACGATGGCGAGCTCGGCCCACTTCGCGAGCTGTATGTGATCCATCATGCGCCCGTGTTCGTAGACATCCGAAAAGACGGGGCGCCCGGTAAGCCCCTCGAGCGTGGCAGGCCCCACGAATTGAAGAGCCGAGGCCGTACAGACCGTTTGAACCTCGAAGCCGTTTTGAACGAGGCGCGAGATCACCTGGCATGCTTTGTAGCAGGCGATGGAGCCAGTGAGCTGAAATAGGATTTTAGATCTCGATGTTGTCAATCAGCCTCACCTCGCCAAGCCGAACGGCTCCAAACCGCCGCCCCATCATTTGCTCCACGTAGTCGACTTCAAAACCTTCGGCGCGCAGCTGAGCCCGGGCTTCATCGACTCCCCGCGCTTCGCTCAAAATGCGCGGAAACGCGGCGGCTTTTTGGCGCTGGCCTTCGCTCAGGCGGGTGTTGCGCGAGCTCATCGCGAGGCCGTCTTCTTCACGCACCGTCGGGCAGCCGACAATCTGGGTTCTCAAGAAAAACGCCGCCGCCATGTCTTTGACGAGCGTATATTGCTGAAAGTCTTTTTCTCCGAAATAGGCGCGATCGGCGCCGGCGATCTGAAGCAGCTTCATCACCACCGTCAATACGCCGTCGAAATGCCCCGGACGGTGCGCGCCGCAAAGCTCGCGGCTCAGCTGATTCTCGGTGATTTTGAACCGGTATTGGTCCGCGTACATTTCGGAGGCTTTGGGATACAAAACGTAGTCAACGCCTTCGCCGCGCAGAAGCTCGAGGTCGCGCTCGAACGTGCGCGGATATTTGTTCAAGTCGTTCGGATCGTCGAATTGCGTGGGGTTGACGAAGATGCTGACGATCGTTTCGGCGTTCTCAGCACGCGCGCGGCGAACCAGCTCCAAGTGCCCTTCGTGAAGAGCGCCCATCGTCGGCACGAAGCCGAGACTGCCACGGCGTTCATGACGATGCTGAAACCAATCTTTGAGATTTTCGAATACGCGAGGCGTGCCAGGTACCTGTCTCATGGATCAAGTCCTTCATAGTGAAGCGGGGCCGTTGTTTTATCGTCATTGCCGGGTCGCTTTTCCGTTCGGGAATGGGCGCCCAACGTCAATCACACTAACAAAATCCAATTTCAATGGCTATAACGCCATCCGTCAAGCGGGCCTGGAGCCGCGGACTCATGCTATCAGTGTCGCCATGGTGAAATGGTTTTGGGCCGCAGTTCTGGTGTCATTTACGGCCTTCGCGTTCTTAGCCTTTCAAATGGGTATCAGTCCCAGGCCGATTCAAGTGATCAGAGCTTCTCTTGCGGGCTCGCCCGAGGAAATTGGCTTTTGGACCTACCGGCAGCTCCGCCATATCGTCTTCAAACATCAAATCGTGGTGTTCGGCTACCAAGACGAAGCGAAACACGTGAAGGTCGCGAAGGGTTTTTGGGAGAGCGCTTCGAAAGACGGGCAGAGTTTCAGCATAGTGGTCAAGCCGGAGAGCTTGCAGGTCGAGCTCCCGGCGCAGACGATCAGCCTGAAAGAGCCGGCACAAGCGCTGGAGCTGGTGCCGCCCCTGCTCGCAAGCACTGGCAGGATACTTTTGCTGCTGCCTTCAGCCGACAGCTCCCACGTGGTGAAAGACTCGGTCGTCAAGCGGCTCGAGAGCGCCGCGAACAAGAGCGCGATGTCGCTCTCGCTTTTGGACTGGCGGCCCGATCACCAAGCAGCCGCCATGGTGGCCGAACATTGTGAAGAGTCGAAAAAGCTGACAGGCTTTCCGGATTTCATGTTCTTTCACTGCATCTACAAAGGACGGGCCGCGAAACTCGCGAAACTGAAAAAGCCCGAGAAGCTCGGGTTCATGGTCGATCAATACGGCCAGGCGGATTTCGTGATCGTTTACTACGAGTAGAGCCCGCTCATTCCTCGTGCGGAAGCGTCACGCGATGCGCGCGAAAATACGAGCGTGGCGAGCACGCTAGGAAGTCGCCCAGCTTCGCCATGTAAATACACGCGAAGTTCTCGATTTGGCGCGCGAAGTAGCTCTCTTCGTTTCCGACTCGCATGATCTCGCCCCAATACGCGTTGAACAGCGCTTCGCGCTTCAGAATCAGCCCCGAAATCTTCGCGTCGATCTTATTAACGGTTTCTTGAAGCTCGTGAAGGCGCTTGTCATTGATCGTCGCGCCTTCTTTTTGGCGGGTCGAAAGCTCTAAATATTCGTCTTCGAACGGCTGCTTCTCGTTCATGAGCTCGGCGATTTGCTTATCGTAAGGTGCAGCCGCGCGGATCTTCGCGATTTCGTCGTCGAGCTCCTCGACGACGAGCGCGGTCCGCCAGTTACAGTCTTTTTTGATGCGCAGAACATCGTGATAGATATGGTCGCCAATATAGAGAATGTCGTCGCCGCCGACGCCGAGGGAATTGGTCATCGCCGTCGCGCAGCCGCCTTGATAAACGCCCTTCGTGAGCGGCCCGTAGTGGTTCTCCATTCGGCCCGTCACCGGGTCGACTTTGAAGAAATCGAGATTATCGTAGAAGAAGCGCGGCTTTTTGGCTCGGGTGATGACGATCTCGAACAAATCGATCCAGCTCTTGTGATCTTTCAAAAACGGATTGATCGCGTAATCGAGCAAAAGCTTCGTGTAATGATAGTCGGAGTTCGTGAGCACGAAGAGCTTTTTGTCGTGCTTTTTGTAGCGCTCGAGGTTTACGACGGCTTCGGGGTCTTTGATGATGAACTTGTCGAGATTGTTGCGGACGGTGTCTTTGAGGCTTCCGTCACTATGGGCGCCGTCGAGACAGTAATCAAGATCGTTCGAAATCGCTTCGTACGTGGGCAAACGATCGGGCGCGGCTTTGTCTTTGAAATCGACGAGCTGGGCGTAAAGCACCGCGAATGAAGTCGAAAAAGCGGTGTCGATGGCCGAGTAGTTATGTGAGTCGCCCAGATCGATGTAGATGCTCTTGTAGATCTGTTTTTGCTCCTCAAAGCCGATTTTCGCCGTTCCGTGATAGCTCGCCCGGATTGCGCCGAAGCGGTTGAGCTTGAGGATGTTGCCATTTTTCTTGTCGATGACCAAACCGCGGATGGAGCGGCTGTAGTCGAACTTGAGGTTGCGGATCTCGGCCGGGTAGTTGCGCAGCTTGATCAGCTTATCGATCATCGCCGAATGCGCGAGCTCTTCGAACGCCGCCGAGTTGTAGCGAACGAGCGTGTGATCCATGTCGAAGCCGAGGTACTTCAGCTTCTTTACGTTGAGCGTGCGATTGATGAAGACTTTGTTATTTTGCAATTGCGAGCCCCAACTCATTCCAGAGCAGCATTCCGCCGCGCATGTTGTAGACCGACTTGAAGCCGAGGCTTTCAGCGTATTGCCCGGCCCGCGTCGAGCGGGCGCCTGAGCGGCAAACGAATACGTATGACGCGTCTTTCGGAAGCTTCGGGAGCTCCTGATCGAGATTATCCAACGTCACCAGCTCCGCGCCCTCGATGTGGCCGAGCTCTCCCGTGAACTCTTCGGGCCGGCGAACGTCGATGATCTTGATCGAGCCGCGTTTTTCGAACACTTCGCTCGGATCGACATCGAGGATTCCCCAGTCGTTTTTCACGGCGGTCTTGAACGTTGGTTTCATCGCTTTTCCCCAGTTCTGTAATTATAACGCGGCTTTACAGACGACATCAAGTATGAATCATAGCTCACCATCTTGCCGTCGAACCGGTGAGTAATGGGCTCGGCCAGAGGCTCTGACGAACTGGGCCGCTTCACGACCACACGGATCTTCGCCTTGGCGACTGCCGCTTCAAAGAGTCGAGGCTCGTCAATTTTCTCTTTGATGAGCGCACGAAAGATTTGCATCTCTTTTTTCGGTAACGCGGATTTTTTCGACTCGGGAAACATCGGGTCCAAATACACGACTTCGGGGGCCTCGCTCGGCCCGATATTCTCGAGATATTCGATGGAATCGCCGAGCGCGAACTGCACGCGCTCGCGCAAGATTTCGCCGACGAGCCCGTCCTCGAGGCCGCGCCTGTACCCGTCCTCGAGCAGCGCGAAGATGACTGGATTTTTCTCGAGCGCGAGAACGCGGCAGCCGACTGTCGCTAGAAAGAGCGTGTCTTTGCCGAGCCCCGCCGTTGCGTCGAGCACGTATGGCGGGCTCTTCGCGGCGCCGACCGCTTTCGCGAGCGGCTGCGATTTGCCAGCCGAGCGCACGAGCTGCCGCATCGGCCCCGACGCGAAATCGACGACGATGCCGGCTGGGACGCGGCCGTCCTCATCGACATGCACGAGCTCCAAGTGATCGGCTCCCACCTTCAAACAGAATGAGCCCGGCGCCGGCTCCTCGATTCGCTCGAGCCCGAGCCGCTGGGCGAGCTCGGCTGCGCGATCGTCTTGTTCGGGCGTTTCGGCCCAAATGTAAACTGCTTCGCTCGGCAACTATTTCACCTTTACTTTGATGGTCGCGCTCAATTCGGGTCCGTAAGAGAGATGCGCGCCGTCGGCGAACTGCAGAGTCAGTGTATGCTCGCCAGGCGGAAGGTTCAGCTCCGTCTGCGTTTCGCCTTTGCCGAAATGAATGTGCTTCTCGTCTTTCGGAATGACCTGCCCTTTGGGAATGGAGGCGCCGTTGACGATGATATGGTGGTGGCCCGTGCCGACTTCCATCGTTTCGGCGGGCTTTACGCTCATACCTTCAACGCCGAACTTGATTTTGAATTTCGGTTTCACCGTCGCACCGTCCTTCGGGGTGACGAAATAAACCTTCGGAGTCTTGATGGTGCCGACGACGTGGCTCTTTCGGCCCTTGTCGAGGGGCGGCTCGCCGAGCGCGGGATCGAGCGGCGGCGGAGTTTGAGCGAGCGCGGCGCAACTAACGAGTATAGACAAAGCGAAGAGCTTCAAGGTTAGAACCTCCCGTTCAGGTGATGACAATCATTCAAAAAATAGACTATGACAGTAAACGCTTGGAAGGAGTTTTTTGTGGAGAAATCATTCGGAAACAACGATCTGGCGATTACCCGTTATGCGATCGAGACCTTTCGGCCACTCGACTCCAAATTGAACGCCATCCTCGAAAACTCCTCGAAAGCCGGCCTTCCCGCCATCCAAGTCGGCCCTATGGATGGGCTGCATCTCGAAGTCTTGACTCGCGCCTTCGGTGCTCGCAGCGCCGTTGAGATCGGCACGCTCGGCGGCTTCTCCGGCGCGTGTATCGCTCGCGGCCTAAAGGCCGGCGGCAAACTATACACCTTCGACGTCAACGAGAAGAACGCGCTCGTCGCTCAAAAGGCCTTCGAAACCGCAGGCCTCAGTGACCGTGTCGAGATTCTCGTGGGCCCGGCACTCGAGAATCTGCCCAAAATCGAGCGCCATGGCCCCTTTGATCTCGTCTTCATCGACGCCGACAAACAGAACTATACGAACTACTTCAGATGGGCCGCCAAACATCTGCGTATCGGCGGAGCCGTGCTTGCCGACAATACCTTCGCCTTCGGCTTCATCGCCGACGACACGAAGGCCGGCGACGAAAAGCCATCCGTTCAGGCGCTGCGTGAGTTCAACAAGACGGTCGCCACCGATAAACGATTTCGTGCGACCATTCTACCGACCGGTGAAGGTCTCACGCTCGCGGTCAAAATATCTGATTAAAAGCGGATCGCCGGCCCGCCGTGACGGGCTTTCCGTGAGCGATTTTTTTGGGATTTAGCGCGCCGGCTGATCGGCGGCGATGCCCTCGCCAAGCGGCGGGAGCTTGATTGCGAGGCCGCCGTCGGAAGCGTTGCTCTTGATCGGCAGCGAATGCATCATACGCTGCTGCAGCTTCGAGAAAATCGGTTCACGAATGGCGAGATCGTTGTCTTGCAAAACGCACTGACGAGCCAAGCGCTCGGCCACATTCACCACGATCGGCGCCTTCAAATTGGCGGTCATCTGGGTCGCATCTTCGGGAATCGTAATGATAGAAAAATAACGAACACGGTCCATGGACTTGAGCTTCAAAGCTTCCATGTCGGTCTTTGAAATTGAGATTTTATAATCGCTCGCGAAGAGCTCGGGCTCAAGAACAGGAAACGCTACTTCCGCCGTTTCGCAGCTCTGTAACCAAGCAAAAATTTCATCGTTGGGATCATCGAGGAGAACGAATCTTCGTAAATTCGCGAACCCCAAGAGGCCTTCGGGGAAGGTGATAATGTCCTCTTGAGATAAGTCCACGTTTCCAAACCTGGACGTTGGAATTAACATGAGTCCCCCTCTGTTCCTGAGGATGCCACAAAAATTAGACACGGCAACATGATAAATCGGTCAATGGCCCAGACCGGCAAAAGTCTTGATACGGTGAATCAAATCCGAGCGCCTCAGTGCTCGAGAGGACTTTTGGCTCCGATGTCGAGAGGACTTTTTGGCTCTGGCGGGATTGTGAAACGATCGCAAATGCAAGTTGAAGGCGGATTCACGATTGGCGCCACTGGGCGCACGGCAAGTGGTGCGGATTAAGACTTCAGAAGCTTGGCAACCCGACGGGTGTTGTCAGAGCTGGCCGTAACGGCCGCCTTATTCTGCTCTTGAATGGCGATATAGACTTCTTCGCGATGAATCTTCGTATCTTTCGGAGCCTGAATACCAAGACGGACTTGCTTGCCCTTGATTTGAACGACGGTGATTTTGATATTGTCGTCGATCGCGATGCTTTCGCCGAGTTTACGAGTGAGAACCAACATGGACAAGTCTCCTTCAACATCCTGGTCAAAGTGCTCGGGGCTTGTTTGGGAACCCCTATTTTGGTCAGGCTGGGTTTTGTGCTGAATTGAACAGCGTCACCCATCAATCTTCTAAACGGCAGAAGATGTGTGGAACTGTAGCTAATCTTTCTACTTTAGAAAGTCAAGGAGACTCGGCTGGATAAGACGGCCCGATGTCGAGAGTGACGCTTGCAGTGTCGTCTGTGATTTGTTGATGTCAGTAAAAAGTTCATACGCATCTGCGTCTTCGAACTTCGACTCGAGCGTCTTTTGCTCGACAGTTCCTTTGCGCAGGGCTTCGCTCGTGTTGTCGATCGTCATTACGCGCGCGCCGAGACGAGAGCGTGCGACGATCACCTGGTTGATGGCCTCGTCGAGATTGTCGAGCGACTGCTGAATCGCTTCTTTGTCGTTGGTGCGCAGTCCAATTTCGAGTTTTTTAAGAACATTAAAGATATTGACGCCAACTTGCTGGCCTTTGTCGGGATCGCTTGCCTTCGTCTGACCTTTTACGTCGATGGTTTGATATTGCGGCTGCGAATCAATCGAAGCTGGACCGCGTGATGAAACACTCTCTTGTGGCGCCTGAGGTGTAGGAGGCGTCTTACCTTCAGCATCTTCGGCTTGAGCTTCGGCTTGCTTCTGAGTCGACGGGCTGAAGACGAAGCCTTTTCCGAGAAAGACTTTGTCGCCGGAGAGATTCACAGGAACGTACACGCCTTTATTGATTTCGATTTGAATCTCACCGTCGTCGCCTGAGTACTCACCCTTCATAGTGAACGGAGCGGCCGTCGTTTTGTAGCCGCCGAACACGAAGCGATCGCCGAGCTTGCGATTGGCGATCCCGGTAACGTGCTTGAGGAGCTGTTCGATTTCGATGGCCACGCTTTGCCGCGTGAGCGCATTGGCGCTGGCGTCGTTCGCTTGGCTGATTGCCAGCTCTTTCGCGCGAACCAGCGTGTCGTTGACATCCCCGAGCGCTTGCTCCGACGCTTCGATGAAGTTCTTCGCGAGATCGACGTTTTTGATGAACTGTTCGGCGACGTGGCGGTCTGTTTTCACCGAGAGCGTACGCGTGGTCGCGACGGGATCGTCCGATGGGCGCGTGAGCTTCTTCATCGTCGCCGCCTGATTCTGCAGGTTCGACATATCTGAACGATTCTTGTTCAGATTCGACTTCACCTGGTCATAGCCCATTTTATCCGCGATACGCATTCAGCTCAGGTCCTTTATCTCTTCAAGCTAAGTATGGTGTCGAAAAGCTCATCGGACGTTTTGATGAGCTTCGCCGACGCGTCGAAAGTTTTTTGGTACTCGATCATTTTGATCGCCTCTTCGTCGAGATTTACGCCGCTGATGCTCTCGCGAATGTTTTTCAGCTGCTTGACGACCGCGTCCTGGTGCTCCATTTCCATGTACGATTTTTTTGCGCCGACTCCGAGCTCGCCGACGACCCCGTTGTAGTAATCGTCGAACGTCGAGTTGCCGCCCATGACACGCTCGAACTGAAGCGATGAAATGGCATTTGCGATTCGGTTGTCGGCAGGTGCGTTCGGAACGGCGCCGGCCGCGATCATCCAGGAGTCATTGGCGAGGCCTTCGGCGAGGCGGATATTTTGGGAGGCGTTTCGAATGCGCAAGGCTTCGCTCGCGGGCTGCCGCGTGAGCGGATCGAGCGCCGCGTGATTCTGCAAGTCGAAAAACTTGCCCGCCTGCTTTCCGTATCCGTCGAAGCCGGCC
>DASUEL010000498.1:0-7200 GCA_036275095.1 Bdellovibrionales bacterium | reverse complement strand
ACGATCGCCAATGGCGCGGGCTCCACCACCTTCCGCTACAAGACCACCGTCGCCGAAAGCCTCACGCTCACCGGCACCGACAATGCCGCTGATCTGACCGCCGCCACTCTCAACGTTCAAACCGGCCCGGATCGCCTCGCGGTCACGGGCACCACGCCGATCAAGTCGGGCACTTGTCAGCTCTACACCGTCACGTCACAAGACGCGGCCCTCTCGACGACCGGTGTGTTGGTCAACACGCAAGTGAATCTCGACGACGGCGGGGCCGCGGGCGCGTTCTTTGCGGCGGCCGACAACACGTGCGCGGGCGCCAACATCGCGAACGTCTCAATCGCGGCGGGTGGAACGACGGCGCAATTCCGCTATAAAGACGACACCGCACAAAACATCACGCTCTCGGCTGCCGACAATGCCGCCGTGCTGACGACCGGCACGCTGAACGTTTCCATCGGCCCCGATCACTTCGAGCTCACCGGCACATCGCCAGTTAAGGCCGGAACCTGCAACACCTTCACAGTCACGACGAAAGATACTGCGAACAACACTGCAAACGTCGTGGCCGCCACTCAAGTCAATCTCGATGACGGCGGAGCGGCCGGAGTTTTTTACGCGACCGCCGACGCGACCTGCTCAGGCGCCCCGATCGCCTCGGTCAACATCGCAAACGGCGCGGGCTCGGCGACCTTCCGCTACAAAGACGACACCGGCCAAGCCGTCACGCTCTCGGCCGCCGACAATGCGGCCGGCGGGCTGACCACTTCGACGTTCAACCTGACGGTTGGCCCGAACCGCCTGGTCATTCTCGGAAGCACCGCGATCGAGAGCGCCGCATGCGAGCTCTACGACGTACGTTCGCGCGACGTGGCCGGCAACAACGTCAACGTCTTGGCGGCAACGCAAGTGAACCTCACCGACGGCGCGGCCGCCGGCGTCTTCTACGCCGCGGCCGACAACACGTGCGCGGGCGCGCCGATTGCCAACGTCTCGATCGCGATGGGCCAGAGCCTCGCGCAGTTCCGCTACAAAACGAACGTGGCCGAGTCCCTGACGCTCGATGCGGCTGACAACGCCGCCGACCTGACGAGCGGTACGCTCAACGTGCAGTCGGGTCCCGATCACCTCGTGATCACGGCGACGACGCCTGCGCTTGCGGGCACCTGTAACGTGATCACCGTAAAATCGCAGGACTTCTCGAACAACGACGCCAACGTGCTGACCAACGTAACCGTCAACATCAGCGACGGCGGCGCGGCCGGCACGCTCCACGCGATCGCCGATGCAACGTGCTCGGGCGCTGCCACCACTTCGGTTACCATCGCGAACGGCGCGGGCTCCGCGCAGTTCCGCTACAAGAACAACACCGCCGAAACCGCCGCTCTCGCGGCCGATGATGCCGCAGGTAACCTGACCAGCGCGAGCTTCAACTTCACGACCGGCCCCGATCGTCTTGCAATTACGGGTTCGCAAACGCCAGTTACCGGCACCTGCGTTCAGTACACCGTTCACGCGCGCGACGCGCAGCCCGCCGATGCCAACGTGCTCGCCGCCACAACGGTCAACCTGGGTGACGCTGGCGCCGCCGGCGACTTCTACGCCGCGGCCGACAACACCTGCGTCGGCGCCAACATCACGCAAATCTCGATTGCGAATGGCGCCCCCACGGCGACGTTCTATTACAAAACAAACTCGGCCGCGGCGTTCACGCTCACCGCGAGCGACAACGCAGGTTCGCTCACCTCGGGTTCTCTCAATATCACCAGCGGCCCGAGCAAAATCATCATCACGGGCAGCACGCCGGTCGAGTCAGGCGCCTGCACTCCGTACACGGTCAAAACACAAGACGCGGGCAATGCCGACGCCAACGTGCTCGTGAATACGACCATCAACATCAACGACGGAGGCGCGGCGGGCACACTCTACGCCGGCACCGACAACACCTGCGCGGGCGCCGCCGTCACGAGCGTCAGCATCGCTTCAGGAAACGGTTCGGCGACCTTCTATTATAAGGACGACACCGCTCAGAACGTGACCCTCAACGCCGTCGATGCCGCCGCGGTTCTCACCGCGGGCTCCCTCAACATCGTCGTCGGCCCTGACCGCCTGACGCTGGCGGGCCCGGCCTCCGTGAAAGCTGGCACCTGCTCGGCCGCCTTCACGATCACCACCAAAGACACGGCCGGCAACACCGCGGGCGTTTCAGGTGCGACCACGGTCAACCTCGCCGACGGCTCCGCCACCGGCACCTTCCACGAGCTTGCCGATTGCTCCGACGGCGCCGTCACGAGCGTCAGCCTCGCACTCGGCGTTTCAACCAAGCAGTTCTACTTCAAAGACACGACCGGTGCCGCGCTCACGATCACGGTCAGCGACAACGCGGCCGGTGGCCTCACCTCGGCCACTTCAAACATTACCATAGGCCCCGACCGCCTCGAGCTCACGGGCGCTGGAACACCGGTTGCCGGAAGCTGCCAAGTCTACACCGTCACCTCACAAGACCAGCTGGGCAATGCCACTGCGGTGCTTGCGAACACGCAAGTCAATCTCGACGACGGTGGAGCGAGTGGCGTGTTTTATGCGGCAGCCGACAATACGTGCTCAGGCGCTCCGATCGCCAACGTCACCATCAGCGCTTCGAGCAGCAGCACGACGTTCAGATATAAGGACAACACGGCTGAGGCGGTCACACTCACGGGTACTGACAACGCGGGTAACCTCACGGCCGACACTCTGAACATCACCGTCGGACCCAACCACCTGATCATCACCGGCAACTCACCGATCAACGCCGGAAGCTGTCAGCTCTACACGGTCACCTCGCGCGATGCCACCAACACGGCGGCTGCCGTGCTCGTGAACACGCAAGTCAACCTGGGTGACGGCGCGGCCAGCGGCGTGTTCTATGCGGCAGCCGACAACACCTGCGCCGGCGCTCCGGTTGCCAATGTCACGATCCCGGCTGCGTCTTCGAGCATCACCTTCCGCTACAAAGACGACGTCGCCGAGCCGGTCACCCTGACGGGTACCGACAACGCGGCCGTCCTGACGGCGGCGTCGACCAACATCACCGTCGGCCCCGATCACTTCATCTTCTCAGCGGCTCCTTCAGCCGTTAAGTCCGGAAGCTGCTCGGCAGTGTTCACGGTGCAGTCGAAAGACACGGCCAACAACACGGCCGCCGTCGTCGGCGCGACCCAGGTCAACCTAGCCGACGGCTCCGCCACGGGCACCTTCCATGCGGCAGCCGACAACACGTGCGCGGGAGCCGCCATCACGAGCGTGAACATTGCCAACGGCCAGAGCTCGGCTAGCTTCTACTTCAAAGACTCCGTGGCCGCTCAGCTCACCATCACCGCCAGCGACAACGCGGGCTCGATCACGCAAGCGACGAGCACGCTCGACGTCTATCCGAGCAAGCTCATCTTCACGGGCAATGCGACGCCTCCGTCTGGAAGCTGTCAGCTCTACACCGTCAAGACGCAAGACTTCGCGAGCAATGATAAGAACGTGATCGTCGTGACTCAAGTGAACTTGACCGACGACACGGCGAACGGAAACTTTTATGCGGCCGCCGACAACACCTGCGCCGGCGCTCCGATTGCGAGCGTGACGATCGCCAATGGCGCGGGCTCCACCACCTTCCGCTACAAGACCACCGTCGCCGAAAGCCTCACGCTCACGGGCACCGACAATGCCGCCGACCTGACCGCCGCGACCTTGAATATCACCGCCGGTCCCGACCGCCTCGACCTGACCGGCAGCACGCCCATCAACTCGGGCGCGTGCGAGCTCTACACCGTCACAAGCAAAGACCCCGGCGGCAATACCGCCGCGGTTCTCGTAAACACGCAAGTCAACTTGGGCGACGGCGCGGCGGCCGGCGACTTCTATGCGGCCGCCGATAACACGTGCGCGGGCGCTCCGATTGCCAACATCACCATCAACTCGGGCCTGTCGAGCGGCACCTTCCGCTATAAGGACAACACCGCGCAAAGCGTGACCCTCTCGGTCGCCGACAACGCGACGGTGCTCACGGGCGACACGCTCAACGTCGGCGTCGGCCCCAACCATTTCGTGATCACCGGCACCACGCCGCAAATAGCCGGCACCTGCGGCACGTTCACCGTGAAAACGCAGGATGCGACCAACACAGACGCCAACGTGCTCGCCAACACGCAAGTCGATCTCTCCGACGGCGCGGCGAGCGGTGTCTTTTACGCGTTTGCCGACAACACCTGCGCGGGCGCTCCGATTGCCAGCGTTACGATCGCTAACGGTGCCGGCGCCGCCCAGTTCCGGTACAAAAACAACAAAGCTGAAACGGCGACCCTCGACGCCGACGACAATGCCGCCTCGCTCACCTCGGCGAGCTTCAACTACACGACCGGCCCCGATCGCCTCGTGATCACCGGCCAGACGCAGCCGGCTTCGGGCGCGTGCGAGCTCTACACCGTCAAATCACAAGACGCGCAACCGGCCGACGCCAACACGCTCGCCGCGGTCACAATCGACCTGACCGACACTTCGGCCACCGGCGACTTTTTCGCGGCCGCCGACAACACCTGCGCAGGCGCCACGATCACCGACATCTCGATCGCGCTCGGCGGCGGCTCGGCGCAATTCCGTTACAAAAACACGGTCGCCGAAAACGGAACGCTCACCGCGACCGATCGCGACGGCAACTTGACGACCGGCACCCTCAACACCGTCACGGGCCCCGATCGTATCGACATCTCGGGCGCGGCTTCAGTGAAGTCGGGCGTCTGCACGGCCATCACGGTCACGACGCGCGATGGAGGCGGCAACGCCGCCAACGTCCTCGCCAACACCCAGATCAACTTGGCCGACGGCTCGGCCACCGGCAACTTCTACGCGGTCGGTGACAATACTTGCGCGGGCGGCACGATCGGAAACGTTACGCTCGCCACCGGCAACAACGCGGCCACCGTTTACTTTAAAGACAACGTCGCAGCTCAGCTTACGCTAACCGCGAGCGACAACGCCACGGTACTGACGTCGGACTCACTGACTTTGGATGTAGGGCCCGATCGCTTCGACCTCGCGGGCCCCACCAGTGTCAAAGCCGGCGTCTGCTCGGCCGTGTTCACGGTGACGACTAAAGATGCCGCCGGCAATACGGCTGGCGTGCTCGGCGCAACCCAAGTCAACCTGGCCGATGGAAGCGCCACGGGCACGTTCCACACCGCCAACGACTGCTCCGATGGAGCCAAAACCTCGGTCAACATCGCAGGCGGAGCTTCGAGCGCCACCTTCTACTTCAAAGACACGGTGGGAGCGCAACGCACGATCACCGTCACGGACAATGCCGCAGGCGGACTCTCGAGCGACAGCTCGACGATCGACGTCGGCCCCGATCACCTCGTGATCACGGGCGCGGCCTCGCCCAAAGCCGGCACCTGCGTGCAGTACACCGTGAAAACGCAAGATGCCGCCAACAACGACGTCAACGCGCTGGCCGCCATCACGGTCAACGTCGGTGACAGCGGCGCGGCCGGTTCGCTCCACGCCGCCGCCGACAACACCTGCGCGGGCGCCGCCATCACGCAAGTCACCATCGGCGCGGGCAGCGGCTCGGCAACCTTCTATTATAAAGACGACACCGCAGAGGCGGTCACGCTCACCGCCGCCGACGCGGCCGCAGGCGGCCTGACCAGCGGCTCGCTCAACATCAACGTCGGCCCGGATCGCCTCGATCTCACCGGCACCACGCCGGTCGTGGCGGGCGCCTGCTCGGTTTTCACGGTGACTTCAAAAGATGCCACGAACACCGCCGCCAATGCCCTCGTGAACACGCAGGTCAATTTGAGCGACGACTCGGCGACCGGCGACTTCTACGCACTGGCCGACAACACCTGCGCGGGAGCCGCCATCACCAACGTCACGATTTCGAGTGGCACGAGCGCGGCGAGCTTCCGCTATAAGGACCCAAAAGCCGAAAGCGTCGTGCTCACGGTGGCTGATAACGCCGCCGGCGGACTCTCGGGCGACACGTTCAACTTGGCGGTCGGCCCCGACCGCATCGTGATCACAGCAGGCCCCACGAACGTGAAGTCAAACGTCTGCTCGTCGGCCTTCACCGTCAAAACCCGCGACGCTCAAGGAACCGACTCGAACGTGCTGGCCAATACGCAAGTCAATCTGGCTGACGGAAGTGCAACGGGCACATTCCATACCGCGAACGACTGCTCCGATGGCGCGAAGACATTCATCACGCTCAACTCGGGCACCAATACCGGCACGTTCTACTTCAAGGATACGACCGGCGCCTCGCTCACCATTACGGCAAGCGATGACGCCGCGGTACTCACGAGCGGCACGCGCAATATCACCGTCGGCCCCGACCGCCTGATCATCACGGGCTCGCAGACGCCGCCGGCGGGCTCGTGCCAGCTCTACACGGTGCGCTCGCGCGATGCCAACGGCAACGACGTCAACGTCGGAGCGAACCTGCAGGTCAACCTCACCGACGACACCGCCAACGGCGGCTTCTATGCGGCGGCCGACAACACCTGCTCCGGTGCCGCCATCACCGACGTCACGATCACGAGCGGCTCCGCGACCACGACCTTCCGCTACAAAAACAACGTCGGCGAGTCGTACACGCTCACCGCCACCGACAACGCGGCCGACCTGACGACGGGAACCCTCGCCGTCACCACGGGACCCGATCGCATCACCATCACTGGCTCTTCACCGATCAAAGCCGGCGTCTGCACGGCCTACACGGTGACGACGAAGGATGCCGCGACAAACACCAAAGCGGTTCTTGCGAACACGCAAATCGATCTCACCGACGGCTCAGCCGACGGCGCGTTCTACGGCTCTGCCGACAATACGTGCGCGGGTGCTGCCATCACCAACTTCACGCTCGCCAACGGCAGCAGTACCGCGACGGTTTATTTCAAAGACGACAAAGCCGAGGCCCTCACCCTCACGGCCGCCGACAATGCCACCGTGCTGACGAGCGGAACGGTCAATGTGACGATTGGACCTGACCGTATTGACCTGGCGGGACCTGCCAGCGTGAAGGCCGATACCTGTTCGGCCGCATTCACCGTCACCACGCGCGACGCTCAAGGCACGGCCGCCAACGTCGTCGCGAACACGCAAGTCAATCTGGCGGACGGAAGCGCCACAGGCACCTTCCACACCTCGAACGACTGCTCGGACGGAGCCAAAACA
>DASUEL010000497.1:0-6177 GCA_036275095.1 Bdellovibrionales bacterium | reverse complement strand
CGGCTGGTCGCGCGCCTTAAGTCTTGCACGTCACGAGCGGCGCTCCTGCGCGTTCGATTGAGCCGCGAACGGATCGAGCGGAAGCTCGACGGTGAAGCGAGAGCCCTTGCCGAGCTCGCTGTCGACGCGAATAGTCCCTTTGTGCAGGTCGACGATGTTTTTCGAGATGTAGAGACCCAGGCCCAAGCCGCTGATTCCCTGGTACGAAACCGCGCGCTCGAAGCGCTCGAAAATACGCGTGTGATTTTCGGGACTGATACCGATGCCCTGATCGCGCACTTCGATTTTCGCCGAGCCGCCGCCGTCGTAAATGGCGACCTCGATCGGCTTGCCCGCTCCGTATTTGATGGCGTTGGTGATCAAATTTACCATGACTTGCTCGATGCGGTAGCGATCCCAATAGCCGGTGACGTTCGCGGCTTTGAGCTCCAACGCGCTTCCGGACGACTTCGCAAGCGGGATCAGCTGCTCGCAAATGTTTTTCGATAACTCACCGAGCTCGACCGTCTCGGGCTTTGGCGCGAGCTTTCCGCTCTGGATGCGCGAGACGTCGAGCATGTCGTCGACGAGCTGATTCAGCCGGCCGACCTGGGCGTTGATTTGGCCCGCGAACTCATTGAGCCGCTGCGGGGTTGTGAACGAGGCCAAACCCTTGGCCAGCCCATGGGTGGTGATTTGCGCCTGAAGTTTAAGCGCCGTGAGCGGGGTTTTCAGCTCGTGCGACGCGATCGAGAGAAACTCGTCGCGCGTTTTGATCGCCTGCTCGAGCTGCGTGTAAAGAATCGCGTTGTCGACGGCGACACCCGCGCGCCGGCCGAGCTCTTCGGCGAGGCGAAGGTCTTCGCCCGAGTAACGCCGGCCTGACTCGCTTGCGATGAACGTGATCACGCCGAGCGTTCGGCCGCGCGCGACGAGGGGTACGACCATGGCCGACCGGATACCCAAATCGCGAATGAGCTCCCAGTGCCGCGCGTCTTTGGCCGACGCGCGCAGTAAGTGCTCCGGCACTTCCGTATAGAGCTCGGGCTTACCGGTGCGCACGACGTTCGGCGCCCCGGTGTTCGCGCTCCAATCGGTCGGATAGTCCCTGAAAAGCTCCTCCGCGAGCTTGAGGCGCTCGGGGTCGGGGTGAGCGGCGGCCGCTCGTCGCGGCGTCTTGCCGGTGTCGATGAGATCGATCGAGACCCAGTCGGCCAAGTGCTTGACGATGACGTTGGCCAGTGACTGAAGGGTCTTTTGAACGTCGAGCGACTCGGTGAATACGGACGCGGTATCGGCCAAGATCTTGTCGTGCTCGGTCGCACGCACTTGATCGTCGATGTCCGTGCTGGTCCCGAACCAGCTCGTGACCTTTCCTTCGCTGTTGACGGAGGGCACGGTGCGCACGAGATGCCACCGGTAGGTCCCGTCTTTACGGCGCATGCGCCACTGCGTCTCGTAAACCGACTTATTGTCAGTCGTCGCGTACCAGCTCTCTCTGATTCTCGGGTAATCATCGGGGTGAATGACCTCCCGCCACACTTTCATATCGCGGCTTTGCTCGATCGTGAGCCCCGTGTAGTCGTACCAGCGCTGATTGTAGAATTCGATCGCGTTGTCGGGCCCTGCCACCCACACGATGTGAGAGATCGAGTCGGCGAGGCTCTCCACTTGTTCGAGCTGCGCCGCTTGCCGGGCGCGCTCGATTTTGGCTTGCTCCGAGCGCATGCGATCGGTCAGGTCGCGCGTCACTTTCGCGTAGCCGATGATTTGCCCGTGCGCATCCGTGATACACGTGATCACGACGTTCGCCCAAAATCGCGAGCCGTCTTTGCGAACCCGCCAGCCTTCGTCTTCGACTTTTCCGATTTTTCGGGCTTGCTCGAGCTTGAATTCGGGCTTGCCGTTTTTAACGTCCTCGGGCGGATAAAACACTGAAAAGTGCCGGCCGATGATCTCGCTTTCGTCGTAGCCTTTGAGGCGCCGGGCGCCCTCGTTCCAGGTCGTGACCTTTCCGTCGGGGTCGAGCATGAGAATCGCGTAGTCTTTGACCTCGGTGACCATCAGCCTGAAGCGCTCTTCGCTGACACGCAGCCGGTCCTGGGCCTCTTTTCGCTCGGTCAGGTCACGGGTGACTTTACTGTAGCCGATCAAGGTGCCGGTCGAATCGCGCATGGCCGTGATCAAGACGCTCGCCCAAAACCGCGTGCCGTTTCTGCGCAGGCGCCAGCCTTCTTCTTCGTACTTGCCGTTTTTGGCGGCGAGCTGGAGCTCCTGCGCGGGATGGTTTCGCGCGATGTCCTCGGGTGTATAGAACTTAGAAAAATGAGTGCCGATGATTTCGTCAGCTTTGTAGCCTTTGAGCCGCTCGGCCCCGTCGTTCCAGGTCGCGATGTTTCCGGAGGGATCGAGCATGAAGATCGCGTAATCGCGCACGCCGGCGATCATGAGACGAAATCTGCGCTCGCTGAACTCGAGTTTCTTGAGCGTGGCCTCGAGGTCGGCGTTTCGCTTTTGCAGCTCTTCGTTCATGCTGAGGAGCTCTTCGTTGGCCGCCTGAAGCTCTTCTTTGGCCGTGTTGAGCTCTTCGTTCGTGCTGTGAAGCTCCTCGTTGGTGCTTTGGAGCTCCTCGTTGGTGCTGCGGAGCTCTTCGTTCGTCGACGTCAGCTCCTCTTGGGCGGTCTCATACTCTTCGACGAGCGATTGCTGATAGGCCGCCGATGTTTCGAGCTCGCTCTGTAGCTGGGCGACATATTGGCTGAGCGTTTCGACTTGCCTGCTCCGATCGTGCCCGTCGGCCTTACGGGGTGCCTTCACGGTCATGGCGGCGCCGGCTCTTTGTTTCAATGGCCGCAACGCCTGCGGATCTTCGAAGATCACCAAATATTGGCGGTTTTTGGGATCATCGACACCGTTCAGCGGCGAGACGTCGATATTGACCCGCCGACGCTTGCCTTCGAACTCGAAAGCCACGCCTTCTTTACGCGCGTTCGTCTCTTGTTTCTTCGCCGCTTGTACGCAAAGCCGTATTGGCGCCAGCAGATCGGGGTTCGCCATTTTCAGGAGATTGTAGCCGGCGGCGCCCGGCGAGGGCTCGAGATAAGGAACGGTTCTGCCCCTAAATTGCAGGATTTCGAAATTGCTGTTGATGACGACACTCGGAGGCGAATACCGGTGAAGTAGGACTTGATCAACGTTGCGGACGGGATCCGCCGCCGCGGGCTGGGGGTCGAGCCTCGACAGCGGCATCAGACCGGCCGGGTCCCGCTGCAGCGTCGAGGGTCGGGTATGAACGGGACCGTCGGTTTTCGCTTTCACGAAGATCTTGCTGGTTTTGTCGGCGGGGACGAACAGCTTCGGGTAGGCGTCGGGACTTTCAGCCCGGCCGAGCCACAAGAAGCCGCTGTCATTGAGCGCGTAATGAAAAATCGGGAGCACGCGCTTTTGCAGCTCGGCCGAAAAATAGATCAGCACGTTCCGGCACGACACGAGATCAACCTTCGGGATCGGCGGATTCGACGTGAGATCGTGCCGCGAGAAAATGCAAATGTCGCGGATTTCTTTTTTGATTTTGTAACCGCCCTTGACCGGCTCGAAGAACTTCGAAAGCCGCTCGGGGGATACGTTTCGCATTTGATAATCGGCGTAAGCACCGCGCCGGGCTCGCTGAATGGCCGGCTCGCTGATGTCGCCGGCGAAGATCGTGAGCGCGAGCTCGAGCCCGTTCTCTTCGAAATATTCGATGAACGAAATGGCAAGTGAGTAGACCTCTTCGCCGGTCGCGCAGCCGGGCACCCACACGCGAATCGGCGAATCCTTCGTGCGCTTTTGGGCGAGTGCCGGAAACACTTTTTTTCGAAGCGCCTCATAGGCTTCGGGATCGCGAAAGAAATCGGTAACGTGAATGAAGATGTCTTCGTAGAGTGCCCGAACCTCTTCGGGGTGCTTCGAAAGGTACTCCGCGTACTTCTGCGCGGTTTCGATTTTTCGGAGCATCATTTGGCGCTCGATGCGGCGGTGGATGGTCGTGAGCTTGTATTGCGAGAAATCCACTTTGGTCTGATCAAAGAGAATGCCGAGAATCTTTTTGAAAATGGTGGGCTTGTGGGCCACTTCGTTTTCGGGCGTGGGCGCGTGGGAGCTCCCTTTGAGGGCCGTGATCGTGTACGGGTGCCTTGCGATCCGGCCCAGTTCGGTGCCGATATCGGCGGGCGCGAGTATGAGATCGGCTACGCCCGAAGCAATCGCGCTTTTGGGCATCGAATCGAACGCGGCGGTTTGCGGGTCTTGTACGATGACGATTCCGCCTTCGCCTTTGATGGCTTTCGCTCCGAGAGTACCGTCGCCTCCCGAGCCCGAAAGGACGACGCCGACCGCTTGCGACCCCCGGTTTTGCGCGAGCGACGAAAAGAAAAAATCGATGCCGAGCGCATGCACCGTCGACTCGCCGCGGGGGTTGATGTGAAGCGTGTCTCCGGAGAGCGCGACGTCGGTGCCCGGCGGGATCACGAAGACCGTGTTGGGCTCGAGTGGCATGCGGTCGGTTATGGTGCGCACGGGGAGGCGGGTGCTTTTGGCGAGTATGGCGCTGAGTTGGCTTGCTTCATCGGGTTTGAGGTGCTGGATGACGACAAAAGCCATGCCTGCGTCCGTGGGGAGCTTCGATAACAGCGCGCGAGCGGCATCCAAGCCACCGGCCGAGTAACCGATTCCGGCCACTGGGATCTTGTTCTCTGTTCTTCGGCGGCTCTGACTGTTCATTCTCGATAAGTTCCTAATACGCGGTCACGCGGCGGTTCTCCGCCCGGCGAACTTTTCGCGAACTATTTCTAGTATCGTTTTTCGCAATGGGTGTGCCTTGGTTGTAGCATAAGGTCCGGCAATTCCAAGAACTTACGGGGAATTTGGCGCTTTAAAATTGTGGTGATTCGTACACAATTCGGCGGAGTAAATCTGATTGGTTTCCACCGGTTTTCAGAGGCGCGCCAGGCCGGTGCGCGACCTCGGTCCTCGCGGTCAATGGAGAGCCGTTTCGTCTTTGGGAAGCGTGAAAAAGACGGTGGTTCCTTGGCCGGGCTTCGAATCGACGCTGATCTTTCCGCCGTGGCGCTCGACGATTTTCTTGGCGATTGAGAGGCCCAGGCCCGAGCCCTCGAAGCGATCTTGAGGCTCCAGCCGCACGAACGGTTGAAAGAGCTTGGGCATGTTTTCGGGCTTGATGCCGATGCCGTTGTCGTGAACTGAAATTCGCCAGTCTTTGCCTTGGTCTCGGGCGGTGACGGAGATTTCGGGTACGCGGCCACTCGTGAACTTCACGGCGTTTGCGATCAGGTTTTGAAAGAGCTGCACGAGCTCGGTTTCGTCGCCTGTGACGAGCGGGAGCGTGTCGCGGCTGATGCGGGCGCCGGTGCCTTCGATCGCGGCATGCAGGCTTTCGGCCACGGTGTCGAGAACGTGATTGAGATCGACGCGCTTGAAGGGCTCGCGGCTTGCGCCGAGCCGGCCCAAAAACAGCAGCTTTTCGATCAGGTTTCGCATTCTGCCCGCGGCCATTACTATTCGTTCAGAGTATTCTCCCGCGCGCTCATCGAGCTGCGATTCGAACTCTTCGTTTATCAACTCGATGAACTGAGAAATCGAATTGAGCGGGGCTTTGAGATCGTGCGCGGCGGTGGAGGCGAACGTGGAGAGCTCCTTGTTCGAGCGCAGCAGCTCGGCCCTCTCGGCTTCTAGTGCGTTTTTGGCTTGGGCGAGCTCTTCGAGTTGGGAGTCCCGGTCGGTTCGGCCAGCCGCCGCCGATTCAGCTGAAGACTCTTCGCGCTCTCGATTGAAGCGGCTGAATTCGCCGATCGCCGCCTCAATCGAGGTGTCAAACGCGTCTTGAATAATGAGCTGTTCGGCCCAGGTGGTATTGCAGCGCTCCTGGAGACATTTGTAGAGCTCTTGCCGCAGCCACCGGTATTCTTGGAAAATCTGCTTCGCGGAGTATGTGCCGAGGCTCGAGCGCTGGTGGCCGTGTTCGCTCCCGAGGCGCTCGAAGTTGACCTCAGAGGCGTCCGATTTTCCGAATTCGAGGGTGCTGACGATGCCATCGATGAGCTCGGAGAGAGTGTTGCGCAATACGAAGCTTTCTTGCGGAGGTATCATATCGAGCACGCGGCGGGCTCTCTCTTCCCATTTGGTAATTATCTCTTCTTT
>DASUEL010000496.1:0-3991 GCA_036275095.1 Bdellovibrionales bacterium | reverse complement strand
GGTCACCCAGGAAACCCAGTCGGAGTCGGTGGGCTTAAGCGGCGCGGTCACGGCTTCGAAAGTCTTGTCGAGCGCTTTATGCGAGAGATTCAAGAGTGGCGTCTCGTAGTAGTACTCCGGATTGATCACGAGCTGTCCGAAATCGATCTTCACTTTGAAGATCAGCTTGAGGTCGTAAGCCTTTTCGATCGCCGACGATACCGGAGCCCCCGGATACATCGGCTTGAAGAGATTCATCGACATCACGATCTGCGCTTTCTTCAGCGGTATCTCGACTTCGAGCGCCTTGAAAAACTCATTCACGATGTTGTAGCCGAACTTCAGATTGAACTCGTCGACGAACTCGTAACCGAGCACGTGAGTGTCGAGACGGTAATCGACGGTGTCGATCGCGCATTTCTCGACGACGGGAGGATTTTCTGGCTGGCTCTGGGGCGGCTGGCCCGACTGGCTCTGAGTCTGGCCGTCCGTGTGCCATTGAGCGCATCCGGTGGCGAATACAAGGACCAAGATCGATAGGAAATTTTTTCTCATATGAATCAGGCTGACAAAGTTTTGAACAGGCAGGTAGTCCTGAAACCCTCTTCTAGACTGCCTTCCGTGGGCGAAATTGGCACCATGTTCGACTTTGATCGCGCATTCACACGAGTGTACCAGGACTTTCGTGATCAAAATTTGATCACTTCTCGACTTATTTCACCGGGCGCGCGCCGCCTCGACCGCTCTAGGTCGGGGTTCTATAATGTCACCGTCTGGAGAACATTATGAAGCTGCTTTTCACGCTCGTGCTTTTACTCGCGCCGTCTGCCTTCGCCGGCCAGAACGAAATCTATCTCGAAGTCGCTCCCGAGGAGCTGGCGGCCGCGACTGCCGCGCCGATCAAGTACGATTTCAAACAGGCCCGCGCCAAAATCAACGGCGGTGGCTGGCTGACCGCCGAGCTGAACATTCGCGGACAGAACTGCCTAAAGGCTCCGCGCCGCTGTTACGGCCTGAAGCTCGAAAAGAAGGTACGGCTCGAAGGCCGTACCGGCCTCGAGGAGAAGAGCTTCAACCTCGTCAGCATGTGGCAGGATCGCGGCTATGTTTCATCGAAAATCGGTTACGATATGTTTCGCGCGCTCGGCCTTTTCGACCTCCGCACCGAGTATGCCGAAGTCTTCGTGAATAACGTTTCCCAAGGTCTGTATCTCGTGACCGAAAAGCCCAAACGCGCCGTCGAGCGTGTCGTTCCGGAGGCTTTCGTCGCGAGACGCGGAATGCAGATTCGCTTCGAAACCGCCGAGGGCGTGAAGCCCGATTCGGGCCGCACCGATGCCGAGTTCCTGAACGCATTTAAGGCGCTGTACGCGGATCTCAAGCTGCACACCGGCGCCGAGCTCGCGAAGCGGATCGACGCGCGCCTGAATTTGAATTCGTATCTTCAGTGGCTCGCCGTCAACTCGCTATTGACCAACGGCGACTACACCGATGAAGTCTTCTTTTTCGCCGACGTGAGGAAGAAAGACGTGCGCTTCGAAGTCTTCCCTTGGGACATGGACGATCTGTTCATGGCGCCGCACGCGGGCCTGCCCAACCGGCTGCGCGCAATCGACATTCAGAACGGCCTGCTGTACTCGTACGAGAACCCGCTCGACATCAAGATCGGCGACGACCCGGTTCTCTATCAGCGCCTGAGAGACGTGACCCGTGAGATCGTGACCCGACGTGCGACCGATCAGGTCATTCAGCAGGTCATTCGCGGCGTCGAAGAGGACATACTCCCGTATCTCGACAGGCCCTCGGTACTCGAAGGCGCGCGCCTCGACTCGGCCCGGCGCCCGTACACCAAAGAAGCCGTCTTGAAAATTTTGAAAGGCCGACGCGACCGCATTCTCGCTCGTCGAGACGTTTTGAAGGCGCGCGCCGACGCTCCGTTCACGCCGCGCGGCCCGGTGCAGCCGCCGCCGCAAACACCGGCGGCCCCAGAAGTCGCGAAGCCGAACCCAGCGCCTGCGAAGCCCGCCGCTCCCGTGAAGCCAGCCGCTCCCGTGAAGCCCGCCGCTCCCATAAAGCCCGCGGCTTCTCGCACGGCCGCGAAACTGCCCGCGTAACGAATGGGCCGCCGGTTACGAGCGGCCCGACCCTTGGGTTTTCGATTTCAAAAACTCGACCGTCTGCTCGATCACTTCGGGCGTACGCAGAATTTTGAAGTGGCCGACACCGTGAACCGGCACGAGCTTCGCCCCGGGCCAGGATTGCGCGACGGTCGTCGCGTGATCCCAAGGTACGGCGGTTTCGGCGGGGTCTTGAAGGATTAGCGCAGGCGATTTGATGTTCGGCGCGTAGACGGAAGCTTTCAGGTTCGGCCAATCGAAATTCAGCCGATTCGCGATCTCGCGGAACATCTGCTCTTTGAGGCCGGGTGCGAGCCCCGCGCGCTGAGTGAACAAATCGAAGTAATGGCGCGGATCGGCGGGCATCGTCAGCAGCACCGCCGGAATCGGCCGCAGGCCTTGCGCGAGCGCGAGGCCCACTGCCATCGAGCCGAAGGAGTGCCCGACCACCCCGACCGCATCGACGCGTTCCACGACTTCGCGAACGGCTTTCGCGAACTCCGGATAATTGGACATCTCGCCCGGCGACTCGCCGTGCGCGGGCGCATCGTAGACGACCACCGAAAATCCGGCATCCAAGAGCGGGCGAACAAATTTGAAAAACTGAGAGCCACGGCCGCTCCAGCCGTGCGAAAGAACGATCGTGGGCCCGTCGCCCCACGACCACGCCTGCAGCTCCGTGAAACCGAAGGGAATCGTGAACCGGTGCCCGGTCTTCAAGACGTCGAGCTCACGCTCGGGCACTGGATGGCGGGTTGGTGTCGCGAAACGGCGAATTAGAAAATCGACCGTGTACATTGGCGCGACCAATCCCGCGAAGCTGAGCGCGCTATTTCTCAAACTTTGTTTAAAGTCAGAAAAAAGAACATTTGTGCTAATTTTTGGAAGTTGTTGTGATGCGGTTTTCATGACCGCTCCTTTCCGGTTCCGTCCTAGGAATCCTGCTTTTTGGGTTTTATGGTGGAGTTTTCAATAAGCGTTCGAAATGATTTGCGGGCGCGCTCCTCGGCGCGGGGATCGTCGAGCAGCCTCGCCATGTAGTGAAAGCCCAGCATGATGTTGTTCATCTCGAGTGAGAACTGGTCGCAGTCAAGATCGGGTTTGAAGTGCCCCTGTTCGACGCCGGTTCGTACGACCCGGGCGCGCGTCTGAAACCATTCGCGCTGAATTTCGACCAGCCGGTCGCGCACCGGCCCCGGTCTGTCGTCGAGCTCGACGGCGGCCGCGATGAAAATGCAGCCTCCGGACTTATCGAGATCCTTGAACCAGCGAACCCACGCTTCGAACAAACTCTGCACGCGCGGCAACCCGCGCGGCGCCTGAAGCGAAGGCCGGATCACCGTCTCGGTAAACTGATTAGCGGCGTTTTCGAGCACTTGAATCTGAAGCGTCTCTTTGGACCTGAAGTGGGCGAACAGACCGCTCCGCGAGAGCCCAAGCTCGTCAGCCAGCCGGCCGATCGTGAGTCCGTCGAGGCCGAGAAGGCCCGCGAGCCCCACGGCCCGGTCGAGTATGTTTTGACGTGTAAGTTCACCCTTGCCCATGCTCAAAGAATAGCACAGATGTTCTTTTTCTCAAGCCTTGTTTTGAGAATGAATTTAGGCCGATGTTTTCAAGAGTTTGGGCGTGCAGCGGGGCGCGTTTGGCAGGGCCCGGGGCGGGCGCCGCGTAGCTTAAGGCCCGGCTTGCGGCCGGTTGAGCGGGACCGCTTCGCTCCGTCCCGCCTTGATGGCGAACCACGCGGACGAGAAATCTTTGTGCTGAAACGGCGCCGCCTTCGTCAGACACGTGGCGCCCTCGAGGTACGGGCCCTTTTGGACATGAAGCACGCCGCTGTCGACCATGACTCCGAGAGTGAGCGACTCACATCGCTCTTTGATTTTGCGGGAGGAATG
>DASUEL010000495.1:0-5072 GCA_036275095.1 Bdellovibrionales bacterium | reverse complement strand
ACCGCTATGACAGCACGCCGAACGCCGACTGGAACGTGGCCTCGGTCACCTACTCGACGACCGAAGGCTCGGCGACGGGTCCTGAGCTCGCGTCGAATAAAATCAACGATATTCGTGTGGCCGAGCAGACCTCGGAGTCACAGGCCGGAACGGGCCACACCGTAATCGTCGGCACCACGAATGGTGTCTCGATCGTTCAAGAAAACTTCGCGACCGCGACCAACGCGACCGCCCGCCACTACACGTTTGAAGGCACGGCGACCAATGCCGGCGCCGGCAATCCGAACATCGCTCCGTTCAACAACGTCGTCGCGCTCGACGGAACGAGCGGCTGCGTGAATCTCGGAAACGCCTCCGCTCTAAGCTACTCGACCGGCATTGAATTCTGGTTCCGCCCGAACACGACGTGGAACTCGAGCGGCTCCGTGAAGTACCTTTGGAACAAGGGCGCCGACGCCGCGAGTGGCATGGCCTATATCCGCTACAATGCCGGCGCCGGCGGCACGCTGCAGTTCGCGTACAACAACGGCACGGCGACGTACATCGCCACCTCAGGCGCCATGACCTTCACCGCCGGCCAGTGGTACCACATCGCCGCCACCATCACACCGAGCGGCGGTAACAAGTCGGCAGGCCGGCTGCTCGTGAACGGCTCGTCCGTTGCCACTTCGGCGCAAACGGCGGAAGCGATGAATGCTTGGGCAGGAGCCGCCGCAAGCGCGTACTTGGGCTGCTACGAAGGCGCGTCTGGTTTCGTTGACGCCGCATTTGACGAGTACCGCTTCGGCGTGCAGTCGGGCTCAGACCGTTACACGACGGCCAACTACACGGTGCCCACGAGCGAAGTTCTTGCCGACACCAAATATAATCAGCGCGTGAGCTTCAACGGCAATGTCGGCGACACGGCCGTGTTCACCACCTACGGAATCAACGCCACCTTGATCGGCGGCGCGGCCCTCGCGGCCCGCGCCCTCAAAGGCACGGGCGACAACGTTTCTGGCGTCGCTGTCTCGGCTCCCACCTCGGCGGCGGCGAACGCGATCGTCGTCACCTCGGGCGCCGCCGGCGCCATCACCGAGCTCACAAGCGTTCACACGTCCACCGCCACCGCGACGTCGATCGCGACGGGTCTCAATTGCACCGACGTGACCGCCTATCAACAAGACACCGCGACCGACTTCGACTTCCTGACCACGATCACCGGCACAGGCCTGCGGCTGCACCGCCGTTAAACCCGGCTTCCAGAAACCGTTAGAGCTCGAGCCACAGATGACGGCCCGAGGCGGTCGTTATTTTGCGCAGGGGTCGCCGGGCTGGGCCTGTTCGGCCTTTTCTTTGGTGGCTTGCGCGATTTTGGTGAGGTCTTCGTCGAGGGTGCCGGAGTTCAGGAGCTCCTGCAAGAACTGAACGGCACGCTCTCCCGAGAGAATCAGCGATTCTTCGATGCCGGCGCGGAGCACTTGCGTGTCCTTTTCTTTTTTGACGATGTCGCCCAGGATCGTCCAGCGGTCGTCGGGACAGACGCGATGGAGGGACTGAATCACCGCGACGCGAATGCGAGCGCTTTGATTCGCGGCGAGCGTTTTCAGATTGCGTCTGATCCACTCGTCGTCGCGCGACGAAAGCTGTCGAATCGCGAGGGCCACGGCTCGCTCGTTCTTCGCCTGGCTCACCTTCTGGCGCATGACGTTCATGGTGACCGGGCTCTCCGGAGCAATGGAGCTCAAAAGCGAAACGGCCTCCGTATTGGCGGCCTCGTCGCCCGCCAGCGCAAGCTCGGAGAGCTTCTTCAATTGAGCGTCTTTCACATCGGCGTGTTCAGTGGCCTTATAGAGACTCGCGTGGATCGACACGCGCAGTGAATCGTCGAGCTCCGGCTGCTCGAGCAGCGCGAGCAGCTCTTTTTCGCGCAGCTCGCCCGTGCGGCTTCCGAGCCCTTCGACGGCGAATTTCCGAACGGAAGGCTCTTTGTCGGAGAGCAAGCGCTTGAGAGCCGCGAAGCTTTCATCATCGGCGTAGAACCCGAGCGCCTGCGCCGCGCCTTCGCGAAGAAGCGGATCCGTATCGCTCACGCGCTTGAGCGCTTCGGTGCGCGCGACGGCTTCTTGATTGCGGGCCAGACGAATCATCGCGCCGTAGATCTCGTGGGGCGTGCCGCGGCCCGTTTCAAGAACCTCGCGATCGCGCTGAAGCTGGCGCTCCTCAGAGTATTGTCCTGACTCGTCCGTCGCCACTGTCAGCGGCCGGTTCTTGTTCCAAAAAAAATATCCGCCGGCCGCGAGACCCGCGACGGCCACCACTGCTGCGAGAAGACCCAACACCTGATTTGATTTCACGTCTGGCGGTCCCGATTAAGAGGCCATCATGACGGAAAGACCGACCAAACTCATGATGATGATTGATTCGATTACGAGCCTCATCCTTGACCTTCCAGCAGCCGCGTAATGCGGCCACGCGAGCGCGTAGTTGCGCCGGGCGCGGTCATTGCCGGCCCATTCTCAATTGTGACAGATAATTGAAGGCGACCGCAAGGCTCTGGACCTATGTCCAGGTGCCCGGGTCACTTCAGCGCGCCGTCTTTGATCCAGCGGTGAATCAGCTCTTTTTCTTTCGCGGCTATCGGCTCCCGCGGAGGCATCTGATCGGTTTTCACGACTTCGAACAGGTAACTCTCTTCAGGTTTACCGGGCACCACGAGGCTCTCGAGCGCCATGACTTTTTCATAGGTCGTCAGGTCGACGCCGGCTTTGACGGCTTCACCGCCGTGGCACTGCACGCACTTAGGCCCGAGAACCTGGGCGTGAAGCTGGCCAAAACGCATTTTGTTGCCGGCGACCGGCTCCTGAGGCTCGCCCGGCTCGGCGGGCTGTCCCGGTTGGCTGGGTTGCGCCGGCTGACCGGGCTGCCCCGGTTGGCTGGGCTGCCCGGGCTGATTCGGCTCTTGAACGGCAGGGTTGCCGTTCTGATCGAGCGGCACCTCTTTCGGCGCGCCCGCTTTGATCCACTTATAAATTTCGTCCTTCTCGGCCTGCGTGAGCGGATCGTTCGGCCGCGGCGGCATCTCGTTGGTTTCGAGCACCAGATAGAGGTTGCTGCTTTCGGGATCGCCTTTGACGATGAGGCCTTCCGTTCCGACGAGCTTCTCGTACGTGCTCAAATCGAGATCGGCCTTCGGCTGCGGCTGCTTGTGACAGTCGAGACACTTCGGCTTCAAAATCTTGTCGTTCAAACGGGCATACCACGGGTCGTGCCCAGGGGTCGGCGTCGCCGTCGGAACCGGAGTCGGCGTGGGCGTATTTTGGGGCTTGTTGTTATTGGGCGCATTCGGATCGCGAAATTTGAGACCCGTCGGAGAACCGCAGGCGACGGCGAGGGACAACAACGCCAGGATGATCGCGATTTTGTGCACAGCCTTCCTCCAGTTTCTAAACGCGCCTATCGAATCCGCGGGCAACTCCGCGAGGAATTTCACGGGAGGCCCGTTAACGAGCATACTCCGGGACCGTCGCAGGTCAAAAAAATTCATTTACATGATTCGTGCCACAGCATGTCCCATCAGAGTTGCTAATGAGCGGATTACTGGGGATTTTGCGCCACTTGAAACGCGCAAAACGCACCGCCCGATTCACGGCGGCGCGGGCGCGCTGACGAACAAGTTGACGGGCCGGGTATTCTTACAAACGCCCGCGCGCGCCTCGCCCTCAGAAGAAATACCGCACGCCGACCGCCGCGTCCAAATAGGCCGCAAATGTTTGGGCCAGTGCCGCCGTCGGGATCACCTCGGCGAATACCCCGATTGAAACGCGCTCGGGATACCATGCGAAACCAAGCGGAACACGCGCGTAGAAATCGCTGTCACGCGAGCGTGGCGCATCGAATTTGCGGTTGAGACCCGCGCCGAGCCCGCCGCCTAAATACGGGAGCAGAGTCACCCGCGGCGAAAGCTCGATCACATGCCAGAGATAATCCGCGTAAAGCCAGGTGTTCGCGGCTTGCGTGCTGCCGATCCCGAGCACGATCGCCTGGGTGTGGGTCGTCCAGATTTGCGCAGTGACCGAAGACGCGCTCCCAAGCGCGAGGCCTAAGCCCAGCTTAGGCCCCTCGCCCGGAAGCTCGGCGCTTTCATAGAGCGTTGCATCGGTCGCGGCTAAAGCGGCCCCTGGGCCCGAGAGCAGAGCCGCGAGACCGATCAAGAACGAAAACAAAATCGCCCGCGGCACGCCCGAACCTTACGCCAGCTCCGCGGAGCCCAGCTGTACCCGGTCGCGAATGCCGGAGCGGCCGGCGGCCTCACTGCAGTTCGCGCAGCAGAAAATTTCCTCTCCCACTTCCACACCGTGGCCCAGCACCCGGCAGCCGCAGTGCTCGCACTTCGGAGCCATCAGGTGAATGGCGCACTCGAACGAGTCGAAGGTATGAACCTCCTGACCGCGATGAATTTCAAAAGTTTTGTCGTAGTCATTGCCGCATGTTTCACAGCGTCCCATGGATACCTCCGGCTTCAAGCCGGGTAAATTCATCGCAGAAAGGCGTGGCCGGCAATTGTGGCGAATGTGAAGATTTGAAAAATCAGGCGGACGGCGTGCCGAATTGTTTCGAGATTTTTTCTTGTTGTGACATGACCCAGCGATAGTAGTCCTTGAGTTTCAGCTGGGACGCGGCGGCTTCGTCGACGAGCAGCATGGCATGCCGATGCAGCTGTAGAGCCGATGCAGGGCACATGGAGCTCAGCGACCCCTCGACGGCGGCCGCCACGGCCAGCGCTTTGTTTTCGCCGGTCGCAAGCAGCAAAATGCGGCGCGCCTCTAAGATCGTGCCGATGCCCATTGTGATCCCAAGCTCGGGCTGCGCTTCGCCCTTGGCGAAAAAGCGGCTGTTGTCTTTGAACGTGGTCTCCGCGAGAGTCTTGATGCGCGTGCGCGAGGTCAGGCTCGACGTGGGTTCGTTGAAGCCGATGTGCCCGTTGCGCCCGATTCCGAGAATTTGAAGATCAATGCCGCCGGCGGCCGCGATGCGCGCCTCGTACGCGGGCCCTTCGAGCACCGGGTTCGCGGCGCGCCCGTCGGGACTAT
>DASUEL010000494.1:0-2788 GCA_036275095.1 Bdellovibrionales bacterium | reverse complement strand
AAGCGAACTTGGGTCTTGCACAATGGAACGCCAAAATCGAACATCGTGACCGCCGTCGGCTTCTACGGAGACCGCCTGCGTTTCACACATGGCTCCCAGGGGGGCTGGAACATTTTTGGCCCGGAGCGCAGGATCACCAAGTCGCGCGGAAACATTCTCTATGAGCTCGACGGGCGGCCCGCGCTCGACCTCTATAAGGAATATCTCGGCGAAAAGGCCGCGGGCCTGCCGTCGACGGCATTGCTGTTTCCGCTGCAAGTGCGCAGAGACCGCGGTAACAGCGCGCCTCTGGTTCGCACGATTTTGAGCGTGAATGAAGCCGAAAAGTCGATGACCTTCGCCGGTGACGTGCCTCAGGGTTATTTGGCTCAGCTCATGAGAGCGAATTTCGACCGCCTTGTTGACGGCGCCGCGAGCGCCGCGCAGACCGCCGCCGCGGCCACCGTAATCGGGCCGGGGCTGACGATCGCCATCAGCTGCGTCGGCAGAAGGCTCGTGCTCGGAGAGCGGGTCGAAGAGGAAGTTGAGTCGACCCTTGCAAACATGCCGGAAAACTTCAAACAAGTCGGATTCTACTCATACGGTGAGATCTCGCCCTATGTCAGCGGGGCGGGCTGCGAGCTGCACAATCAGACGATGACCCTGACCAGTTTCGCCGAGGTCGCGTGATGCACAGGCTTCTGGCGAGGCAGCTGAAATCACTCGGAGTCGGTGCGGATCAGCCTCCGTCACCCGAGCAATGGCGCGCGTTTCTCGAGCGGGTCAATAAAGGTTACTGCGATTTCGACCAAGAACGCTACCTTCTCGAGCGCTCGCTGATCATTTCGTCGCGCGAGATGCAAGATCGGTGGGACGCGCTCGAGTCGCAGAAGGCCGCTGCAGTCGGCGCGTCCCAAATGGCCGCGATCGGCCAAATGGCGGGTGGAATCGCGCACGAAATCAACACTCCGCTCGCGACGATTTATCTGCTCTCGGAGCAGCTCCAACTCGAAGCCGGTCCCGGAAACGCGGCGCTCGTGTCGCTAGCCGCGAAGATCGAAAGCACGGCCCACAGGATTTCAAAAATCGTAAAGGGGTTGCGCGCGTTGTCCCGCGGTGATGCGAATGAACCTGTCCGCAAGATTTCGCCGATGGCGGTAATCGGAGACGCTCTCGACATTTGTCGCGAAAAGCTGGTTTCGAGCGGAATTCAGATCAGCGTTGATGTCGAGCCTCGCGCGCATGCCATGGGCCGCCCCGTCCAGATCAGCCAGGTTCTTCTGAACCTAATCGGCAACGCCTGCGACGCCATTACCGGTACCGCGAATCCCTGGATTCGGATCGAGGCGAGAAGTGCCGGCGACAAGCTTCAAGTCTCCGTCACTGACAGCGGCTCCGGGATTCCGCCTGGAATTGCCACGCGCATAATGGAGCCGTTCTTCACGACGAAACCGGTCGGCAAGGGCACGGGTTTGGGGCTGAGCGTTTCCAAGAGCATTATTGAATCGCAAGCGGGAACGCTCGAGCTCGATACCGGTTCCCCGAATACGAAATTCGTGATTTCGCTGCCGCGTCCGGCGAACGAGGTCGGTCTCGATGGCTGAGTCGCCGAGAAGCCGCGTCTTGATTGTCGAGGATGATGAGATGCTCCGTGGCACGCTCGAGAGCGTGTTGTCGGCGGCGGGCTTTACAGTCACGGCCGCGTCCAATGGACGGGAAGGCCTTGCGGCACTGGCTGAAGCTTCGTATTCGTTCATCCTGTCCGACGTCAAAATGCCGCAAATGGATGGCCTGGCTCTTCTTCGTGCTTTCAAAGAGAAGGCCTACGCGGGACGTTTCGTCATCATGACAGGCTACTCGGAGTACACTGAAACCGCGGGCGCTCAGTCCCTCGGCGCGGATGCATTGTTGCAAAAGCCGTTTCGCAGGAGCGACCTGTTCCGGCTGATGGAGTCGCTCAAGCTGGTTTGAACCCCATTGTTGGCGAAATATTTGGCATTTGTGGACGGATCACAGAGATCCCCACAAGCTCGGCCCATCGTTCTTCGCTGTACTGCCCGTATGAACGCAAATAAGAGCTGGCAAAACAAAGTCGTACTCATCACCGGCGGAAGCCGCGGTTTGGGGCTCGCGCTCGGGCGCGAGCTGATCGTGAAAGGCGCTCGGATCGCGATTTGCTCCCGTACGCCTGAGGAGCTCAAGCGCGCACGCACCGATCTGCTCGCGCACGTGCCTCAGGGCTGGGTGTTCGCCCGGGCCTGCGACGTCTCGATTCGCGCGCAGGTCGACGAGTTCGTTCGCGCGGCCGAGGAGGCCCTCGGCCCGATCGACACCGTCATCAACAACGCGGGCATCATTCAAATGGGCCCGTATCTTTCGATGAGCACGCGTGACCACGAAGAGATCATGCGCTCGAACTTTTGGGGCACAGTCAACGTGACCCAAGCCGTGGCGCCGAAGATGGCTGCGCGCCGTGACGGCCTGATCGTCAACATTACGTCCGTCGGCGCGCTCGTTCCGGTTCCGCACCTCTTGCCCTATGCGGCTTCAAAGTTCGCGGCCTTCGGGTTTTCGATGTCTCTGTACGTCGAGCTGTCGAAGTACGGGGTACACGTGCTGACCGTGGCTCCCTGGCTGATGCGCACCGGCTCGTTCTTGAACGTATTGCTGAAAGGCCGAAAGCACGAGGAGTTCAAGTGGTTCAACTTCGCCGCGAATGCTCCTCTCGTGTCGATGGACGGAGCGAAAGCGGCACGTAAGATCGTGCGCGCGATGGAGGCACGCCGGTCGCTGCTGGTCTTGGGCTGGA
>DASUEL010000493.1:0-3857 GCA_036275095.1 Bdellovibrionales bacterium | reverse complement strand
AACACCAATCCAAAAAAATCCAGAGCCCCTAAGAAGGAAGTTCCCCGCGCCACCACCAAACCCACCCGTTCCTGCAAGCGAAGCAAATCCCGCAAAAGCAAGCCACCCCAATCACCACCCAATGTTCCGCTCAAGCCAACTCATCTCCTTCGCCAACCTTTCGAACCGCTCTACCACTCCACTCCCTCTCCTTCGCCAACCTTTCAAACCGCTCTACCACTCCACTCCCTCTCCTTCGCCAACCCCTCAAAGCACCTCACCAACCACTCCGCTCCGCCCGCGCCACCCAGCCTCACACTCCTCACCGGTCTCTTTCGTCGCCGCCCGCAGGCACGGCCACCCAACGTCGCACTCGGTGTGCAGAGCCACGAAACGAACAATATGAATTTTCGGAGTTTTTACGGGAGCCCGGCAGCAACGAGCCTGGCCCCTTAAGCCGCCGGCTTCTTCTGATCAAAAGGCATGTAGTCGACGTTCTCCAGCACTAGCCCTGCGACGTGCGCCACGAGCTGTGCGAAACGGATCTCGCGATCCAGAAACGCCTTACCCTTGTTGTCCATGCGGGCCGAGAGCACGCCGAAAAGCTCGCCGCGCATGTAGATCGGCGAAACGACGAGCGCGTTGAACGAGATCGTCTTCACGAGCTCTTTGATTTTCGCGAGCGTCGGATTGAGCTCCATGTTTTCGATCGCGACGACTTTCCCGTAGTTCATCACGTGAATGATTTCGGGATAGCGGTTGAGATCGAGTTTGATGTCCCGCACTTTCGGGTCGTCGCTGGACGCGATCACGAAGCCTTCCATCATTTCGCGATTGCACTCCACCACCGAACAACGAACGGCTTTCAAGCTCAGGGCCACCATCTTCGTGAGGTTGTACAGGATCGAGCGATGCGAGCGACCCGAAGCGGCCTCGCGCAGCACGAGCTCCATGAGGTTCAAAAACAAATCGCCGCCTTCGAGCCGGCTGCGGTCTTCTTTGTCGACGTCGACGATCTGGCGCTTGTTCTGAATGTGGAACACCAAGCGCGAGAGAATGTCTTCAACCCGGAACGGCTTCACGATGTAGTCGACCGCGCCCGCCGTCAGGCACTTGCGAACGTTGTCCACGCTATTGTGGCCGGAGGTCACTAGGACCTGAATGTTGTGTTTGCTGAGAATGGGATCTTCTTGAATGAACTTGAGCACGTCGACGGCATTCAAATCCGGCAGCAGCAGATCGACGAAAATGAACTGCGGAATCCAATTCGACAAGAGGCTCTTCAGCTGGCGGCCGTTATTCACGAGCTCGCAACTGAAACCTTTGTCGTTCAGAAACTCCGCCAAGCGCCGCGGGAGAAGCGTATCCCGGTCGGCGATCAGCAATTTGATTCCACTGCTCATAATTATCGTTTCGGCGCTAACTGAGAGGACCTTGACCACCCTAGGTCTAGATAACCAGTGACAAAGCCAGCCGCGCTTGGCATGACTCCCCTCAATGGCGTTTGTCGGATTTGAGGGCCTGGACGGTTCAGGCAAGACGAGTTTGATTCAGCGAACCGTCTCACATTTAACGCAAAGCAATATCGATGCTTTAGTGACCCGGGAGCCGGGCGGCACCCCGCTCAGCGAAGAGATACGGCGCCTACTTTTGAGAACCGATGGCGACGCCCCGACGGCTCGTTGTGAGATCCTGCTTTATGAGGCTTCCCGCGCTCAGCACGTGGACAGGGTCATTAAGCCCGCGCTCGACCAGGGCCGCTGGGTTCTCTGCGACCGCTTCACCGCAAGCACCGTCGCGTTTCAAGCCGGTGGACGCAAGATCCAAGAGACCGAAGTCGAATGGCTGAACAGGTTCGCGACTTCGGGTCATGAACCCGATCTGACCGTCCTGCTCGATCTCGATACCGACACGTCGCTTGCGCGCCAACAAAAACGTTTTCAAGCGACCGGCGAAAAGGCCGACCGGCTCGAGAGCGAAGCGCGCGACTTTCACGAGCGCGTGCGCCAGGCGTACTTACGGCAAGCTAAGACAAATCCTACAAAGTGGCTCGTACTCGATGCTTCGCAGACCCTCGAAAGTATGTTTAATGTTTTGCTTAACACCTTTCAGGAGAAAAAGTGGCTCGTATCTTAGACAGCCTGCTCGGACATGACGAGACCATGAGCCGACTACTCGAGGCGCTCAAAGCGAAGCGCCTCGGCGCCACGCTCCTGTTCGTCGGCCCGTCGGGCGTCGGTAAGAACCTCGCGGCCCGCGGGCTGGCCCAAGCCATACTTTGCGAAAAAGGGCCGGCCGCATGCGGAAAATGCGGCGCCTGCATTCGGGCCGAGGGTGGCCAAAGCGAGAGCCTGTTCTTTCTCGAGCCTGAAGAGATTCAGATCAAAATCGAGCAAGTTCGCGCGCTAAAGGACTTCGTGCGGCTCAAGCTCGTGAGCCACGCGCGCGTTGCGATCGTGAACGACGCGCACATGATGACCCCGCAGGCGGCCAACAGCCTGCTCAAGGTATTGGAAGAGCCGCCGCCCTCGACGTATTTCATTCTCGTGACCGGGCAAGAGGCCGCGATCCTGCCGACCTTGCGCTCGCGCTCGCAGACCGTGCGCTTTGCACCGCTTTCGATCGAACATCTCAAAAAAATAACCGATGGCGCCACCTGGGCGCTCGCCTCGGCTCAAGGGCGCGCCGACCGGGTCGAAGAGCTGAAAACCGAGAGCGAAACGCGCAACCAAGCCATTCAAGGTTTTCAGCTCCTGGTGAGCGGCTCGCGCTTCGACGCGATCGCGTTCTTTCAACCGATGGTCAAAGAGAAGGACCGCGCGCTGAAGTTTTGCCAGTGGTGGCAGCAAATGATCCGTGATTGCTGGGCCGTCAAGCTACAGAGCGGGTCGGTCTTGAATCCTGATTTGAACGATAATTACAAAACTTGGAGCCAGTTACCCTCTCAGCTTTTAGAGCGCATGTCGGCGTCGATCCTGCAAATGGAGCGAGACATCCTGATGAATGTCGACCGCGCGCTTTTGTTTGAGAATTTCTGGAAAACGTTCGCGCCCAGGATTCAGGAGTCTTGATGATGCTCGAAACGATCACTACCGAAACCCCGCAAGCGATGCCGCTTCTCCCTCCCATTCCAGATTTAGGCGGAAAACCGCTCGATCTGAGCGGCATGCCCCAATCGGTCCTCATCGACGAGATGCCCGAACAGCCGGTGCGGATCGTCGGCATTCGCTACCAGCAAGCCGGCCGAGTCTTCGATTTTTTCGCCGAGGGCCATCATTTGAAGGCGAACGACATCGTCGTGACCGACATGCCCCAGCGGGGCCTGCAGATCGGCTGGGTGGCCAAAGGCCCCTACACGATCATGAACACGGGCAACAAAATCAAACTTCCGCTGATCGTGCGCAAAGCGAACGAAGACGACCTCAAAGCCCATCAGCGGCAAAAGAGTTACGAAGAACGCGGAATGCGCGTGTGCCAGGAGTCGGTCTCAAAGCACAATCTCGGAATGAAGATCCTTCGCGTCGACTACACGCTCGATCTACGCAAGTGCCTGATCTTCTTCTCAAGTGAAAATCGCGTCGACTTCCGCAACTTGCTCAAAGATCTCGTCGTCGAGCTCAAAGCCCGCGTCGAGCTGCGGCAGATCGGCGTGCGCGATGCCGCCGGCCTCAAAGGCGCCATCGGCCCGTGCGGCGAAGAGACCTGCTGCAGCCGGTTCTTGAACCGCTTTCATTCCGTCAGCATCAAAATGGCCAAAGACCAGGGACTTTCTCTTAAGCCCACCAAGGTGAGCGGCATGTGCGGCCGCCTCAAATGTTGTCTCGCCTATGAGGCGCCGGTTTACGAAGAGGGCCTCAAGAAGATGCCGCGCAAGGGCC
>DASUEL010000492.1:0-2328 GCA_036275095.1 Bdellovibrionales bacterium | reverse complement strand
TTGAAGGCCGCGATCGCGGAAGGTCAGGTTTCCGCCGACTACACTGTTATTCAGCAAGCCGCGCTTCCGCCAGACGATCCGCGAACAGGCTATCCAACTCCGACAATTCTGCTGAATGGGAAAGACATATTCGGTTTGGCCGTACCTAAACCGCCTTTCCCGGAACCGTCCTGACGGCTCTATCCGGGCGGAGTTCCGTCCTCTCAACGTATCGCGGAACACATTTCGAAGACAGGAAATCGGACCGAAGAGTGACCGGTTTCTCGTTTCATATTCCCTACTTGTAAGGGCCTTTTTCCTTCGCCGCCGCTTTCTATAGCTAAGCAACTATATCCACCATCTCCCACAGCTTCGATGATGCCCGCCGCCGCCCTTGCCCGAATACATCGTAGGTTCTTATGAATCCGACAGGAATTGTAATACATGTAGTGCAAAGCAATCGCGTGAGCGTGGCTTTCAAGCTTATTTGAGAAGCCTATCGTCAAACGAGTGGATCGACGCATGCTCATACGCATAGTCGGATTTTGCCTTTCGATGTAGCTAGTGAGATTGCTTCGGTTTCGGGTTGTCAGCTATCAAATGCGTCTCACAACCGATGCGCTCAGCCGGATTTTAACGCGTCTCTTCTTTCTTGCTCGTCTTGCCATAGACCCTAACCAACATCACGTAGCGGATCTCCGAACCGAAAGCGGATTCAACTACCGTCAAATACGGCTTGTGTCCGCCTGTTGTAAGATGTACGCGATTAACACGACGAGAGACTAGATCGGTGGGCAAAAACTTGACAGTAGAGCCAAGCAAAGACTACGTTTAAAGGTTGGAACCTAGAATGGTTCCAGCCGAATTGATGCAGGGCATACTGAAACTGATTCGCAGGAAGATCGTCAGGAAACGCGTCGCCGTTCTCTGGCTCGGTCTCGTCGCGATCGAGCTTTTCTGCCCGGCATTGTGCGAGGTCGGCACGAACGCCGCACCGCCTGCGAACCAGTCGACTGCTTCCGTCACGATTACTGTTGACGAGCGCGACGAATCGAGAACGTCCATTTCGAATTGCGAGAACGAGAGCGACCACGAAGCTCCGGGCACGTGCAACGACGAGTGCCTCTGCCATGCCGTGGCAATCCCCAGCGTCGCCAGCGACGTCACATCGTCCTCGATCGAAAGAACCACCATTCCGTTGAAGAACGGTTTCTCGATTTTCAACTCACTTCCCCCTCCATACCTGCCTCCTAAATTTTCCTAATCGAACGATAAGGGGTTGATCCCGCGCTCCGGCGACGATTAATCGCGCCTTTGCGTCTTCGATCCTTTGATCACGCTCACCTCCGGCCGCACGTGCGCCCGCTGAGGGAGCAAGCATCAGCTTTCGATCAGGAAGATTACCAATGAATTTACACATAAAGGCCCCCGTCGTTTGGGCCGGCCTTTGCTTGACGGTCTTTAGTCTTACGGCCGCGATCGGGCAGGAGCCGGCGCTGCTGGCCAGAAACGATTTATCGACGACGGACGCGAGAGCTTCGGTCGCGTCGGCGAAACCGCTCGTCGAATCGGTGCTCCCGAACTACTACCACCCGCAGGACGGAACGTCCGTGTACGAACTGATCAAACGGGCGTTGGCCTCCAATCAGGAGATCATCGCATCGCGGCTCGAGATCGATAAGGCGCGAGCACGGCTTCAGCAGGCGAGACTCCGACCCAACCCGACACTCGAGTTCGAGCAGGAATCGGGTCGCCTCGTGGGTAACGGAGGGGACGGGCAATTCACCGTCGGGTTCTCGCTGCCGATCGAGATCTACGGCCGGCGCTCAGCCCGCGTGAGCGCCGCCCAGATCGCCATCGAGGCGAGCGAGGCGGAGGTACGCAACCGCGAACGGGTTCTGGTCGCCAATGTGCTTATCCACTACGCGGAAGCCCTGGCGGCGCTGCGTGAACTTGACGTGACTGAGAAGCTTCTCGATCTCGACCTACAGACAACCCTCGTTGTCCAGATCAGAGTGAACGAAGGCGAGATCGCCCCATTGGAGCTGAATCTCTTGCAGGCAGAGGTGGAACGCCTCCGGTCCCGTCGCCAGTTGGCCGAGGGGCGGCTGCAATCCGCCCTCACCCAATTGAAGCTGCTGACCGATGTGCCGTTCGAAGACACGCTTCGTCTGCGGGAGCAAATCGACGACGCCGTGCTACCGACCCTCCCGGCGACGAAGGAGGCGGCCGTGGACATCGGTTTGCGAACGCGGCCGGACGTCGCGCTCGCGCAGCTGGAGGAGCAGGTCGCGACCGCTGGGCTTCGTCTTGTCCGAGCCCAAAGCCGACCGGACTTGACCGCGTACA
>DASUEL010000491.1:0-2004 GCA_036275095.1 Bdellovibrionales bacterium | reverse complement strand
GCCAGCTTGATGACGATGTCATCGTCGCCTACGGAGACATCATTTTCGAAGAGCACCTGCTGGCGGCCGCACAAAACACCGCCCACGATTTCGGAGTCGTCGTGGATCTCGATTGGAAAGCGTTGTGGACCGCACGGTATGGGCGCGTCGACTTTGATCTTGAGTCGCTCAGCATCCAGTCAGGCCTCATTACTTCGCTTGGCGAACCCAATCCCAGCGTCGATGAAATCGACGCGCGGTATGTCGGTTTATTGCGGTTTTCAAAACGAGGATGTGAAATCATCAAAGATCTCTATGATCGCGCGAAGAGGGATTTTGAAGGAAAGGTGTGGCTGGGCGGCCGTCCGTTCGAAAAAGTCTATATGACCGACCTTCTTCAGGAGCTGATTCGGCAAGGGCATCCCGTTAGCGCGATTGGTGTGAAACGGGGATGGTGGGAGTTTGACATCAATGAGGATTACGAGCTGTTTCAGCGCCTGAACGCCTCCGGTGAGCTCAAGTCTTTCATTGATGTAAGCCAACGAGATGCGCGTTGAAACGCTGAGCAACCTGATTTTCGCTTCACCTTTTTTGACGAGACTCGTCTTTCTTGCAAGTCTCGCCGTGCTTGCACCGCTCCATGCGGCCTTTCATGTCAAGGAGTTACTATCATACTGGCGGATTGCATGGCACGCGCGGTCCGGTGGCAAACACATTGTCATTATCGCGGTAACTTATCCCATGGAGCTCCCGTTCGTAAGTGGGCTCCTGAACCGCCTTAAAAGTGATTCCGACGTCCAGCTGTTTATCGCCGCCGGAACCCGAAATGTTTCGCCCGGCACGCTGTCCGCTTTGGCGGGCGTGCACGCGCTTCCTTTCGGAATCCTACCGTTCTGTCGCGCCGACGCGCTCGTTTCGACGCGTTCGACTCTTGGCTGGAATCGAACGCTAAAAGGTCTCCGCATTCATGTTTTCCACTCCCATGTGAGCCTTCACGTCGTTTACAACGAAGGCTCGTTTGAAGGCTACGATGCGTTTTTCGCGGCTGGACCCCATCACGTTCATGAACTCAATCACTACCTCCCGAAGCGCGGTGAGTCTCGCTTTCGGGCTTTCGAAATCGGAAGCGAAAAACTAGATGGCGTCCTGCAATCACGTCAGGATGTCCGTCCCGCGTCTTCTGATACCGTGCTGTTCGCTCCGACATGGGGTCCTTCCTCCGCGAACGCGAGCGCTGAGGGGATCATTGAAGCGCTGGTTGAAGCGGGTTACACGGTTTACTATCAGCCCCATCCGCTGAGCTTCAACACCGATCGCGATGTCGTACAAAGGGTTCGTGACAAATTTGGCGCCCATCCTCGATTTCAGCTCGTGGCAGACAATAAGTACGCGCTTATTCCGTTCGCGACGCTCGTGACCGACTGGTCCGGAATCGCGTTCGAAGTGGGACTGGGCCTGGGACGTGCCGTGATTTTCTTCGATTGCCCGCAAAAGGTTCAGAATCCTAATTGGCGCGCTTATCTTCGGGAGCCAGGCATTGAATCGACCTATCGCACGCGGCTCGGGCATGTGGCTTCGACTCCGGCTGAACTCGTGAGCCTTCTCAGTACCTCTCATTCAAGTGGGCCGCTCGTACCCCAATTGCTGAGCGAAATCTGGAGTTACCCAGGCCAAGCCGCCGAGCGCGCGCACGCGAAGCTCCGCCAGCTCCTGAACGAGCGTAGAGTTGGATCGCCGTGGCTGGGCGAGATTGGAAGGCATTTGGCCCGCCGGCGGCAGTCGCTCATAAGACTCCGAGCCGATGAATCTGAAGCATCCACCCGGCACGAGCCGTCGCCGACCGAGCGCGCGTTGAGTGAATTGGCAGCAAAGGAGCGTCTGAATGAAGCGGATCTTCACCAAAAGGTATTTCCATTCCAAAAACGGTTCGAACTGCACAGCCGTTTGTACGATTCATACGATGCCGGATGGAGGGCTCTATCCGCACAAGCAAGTGTTTGGAATCTGGTCGCGTTCGCCGAGGGA
>DASUEL010000490.1:0-2448 GCA_036275095.1 Bdellovibrionales bacterium | reverse complement strand
GCTGGGGCCGAATACGAACTTCAAGAGCGGTTTCACGCGGTAGCGCATGTAATTGTCTCGTTCGGCGGCGCTCAGGCGCGCGAGCTCTTCGAGCGATCGAAACTCCGTCTCTATAATATGGTTGAACGTTACGACGCTTTCGTCGCCGGCGGGCGAGTGAAAAAACGGCCGAAACGTTGCGCGGGCTGGCTGCGCAAGGCTCATGGCCATGAGAACGGTCAATGTGAGTGTGCGAATGAACGGTTGCATGCTTCCCCCTTGAGTTGCGATCTTCACTTCGCCGAAGAGCAGGGAGCGTGCCATCAGTCTATGGGCCCGAGCTTGGCCCAAAGTACGGCGCGCGGCCCGCGCGCACACGGTCGCGACGATTTGTCGCACTCATGCGTGCAAGTTTGTCTGATGCGCTCCGCGCCAATTATGCGAGCGGCGAAATAATGCGCGGGTGCGGCTGGCACGGCCTCTGCACTAAGGAAAATCAGCTTGAATGCAGCGACGCTAACCGGAGCGCGAGTGAGTGAAAATCTCATCGACGCAAATATCCAGTTGCTGTTGTAGCCGCGGCGACCGTCAGCTGAAGTGATTTGGTTGACGGAAGCTCGATCGCGGCAATAGGGCAGGTTGTAGCGAAAGCCAACCGGAAGCTCTCCAAGCTTTCGCCGCTCACGTGGCGGAAGTCGGCAAGTGCCGAGACCTGGCAAGCGGGTCGAAGGCTACCATCGAGGGTCGATTGACTGGATCGAAAGCGGCCCCGAACTTGGCGGAGAGTGGATCGGACGACATGCTCTAGAAATCGTGCTCCGGCGAAAGCGCGGAACCGCTAGTTGGGACCGTGGGTTAACGAAAGGAAACCTGGAGGACCAAAGCGAAGAACGTGAGCTCCAACTCGCGTTCCAACTGGGCTGGAATAACCGTGTCACTCACGGAAACCCCGGCCTGGGACGCAACTAGCGGGGCGCATGAGGCCGCCAAGGTCTTGCCAAGCTCTGATTCGTGTCGCCGGTTTGCGAAAGCGGCCAAAGCGGCATACCAGAGTCGAGCGAGAGCGAGGGCCTCTCGGTTTTTTCGAAACTGACCGCTTGCCCACGGCAAACGCGAGGTTTCGTTCGAATGGCGGCGTGCTCTGGAGACGGAGCGCGCGAAGGAGAGTCGTCAACTGGTCAGAGCCGCGCGTGTATGTTTGGAGTGCTTAAGCGCGCAGGCACGGCCGGGAATACCTCTCTGAAAAGCCAGCCTGGCATCCGTATTGGAGAAACTCCAGCGTACGGATCGTTCGAGCGGGTGGCGGAGCGCCGGTTCAACTCATACCGAGCCGGCGCGCCACCTTCCCTTTTTCTTCATGTAGTCCCATTCCACCCCAAAGCGCTGCGCAAGCGGCGCTACCCTTTTTTGAGCGGCGTTGCCAAATGGAGCCGCTGCGCGAATTGCTGTTGAAGATTTGGTCTATGTTCATCATTGACGCGTGAGTACTACCGTTACGGTAGTGGAGAGCATTTAGATTCGAGTTGCGAGTCAGGAGGGCCAATAGACCGATCGCTCAAAAACATTATTCAAAATGATGATAAGAGGCACCACACAAAGTAAAAACAAAACACCTAAGGCTACCCAGCTTAGCTGATATTTTTTCCTGAGAAATATTAGGGCTACAGCGAGCAGCGTTGGCCAAACAAACGCGTGTTTAGTCGCCGTTAGGTTGTATCCTTGAAGTCTGGCCGTATTGTAGAAATAAACGCACGCACCTATGAGCAGTGCGTTTGGAACAATTAGCACTTGTGCCAGGTTCTTAGCGTCGAGTCTTTCATAGAGCCTGAGAAAAGTGATGCTTAATAGAATAGGGCCAACTATCGCTATGAAGTGCGACAGAATAAGCTCTCTTAAGTCGTATGATAGCCAGTGCATACTGCAAGCTTAGATCCTTAAGACTCCGACGTAAAGATCCGTAAGACTCAATGGCCAACTAACACTTCTTTCCCGGGCGTCGTGTGGCAGAAACTCATGCGTTATTCGACCATCTCTTTAAAACCTCGCCCGCTGATGCCCGCCGCTCTTCTTCCCCTGCCCAAACACTCCCGCTTCGGGAGTGAATCCATTTTCGTGAATGACCTGCGCCGCCGAGAACAGCCACGGGGCTTGCGCCGCGGCCGGCTCGCGCGCCTCCCGGCGTTTCATTCAAGGCGCGAAGTACGAGCGCACGCGCGCGCCGATGACGGAGGCGAAATTGTTCGCCGTCAAAATCAGCCACTCGCGCCGGTCGCCGCACGCAGTGATCGACGGCTCGAAATTGCCGTTGCCCGGAAAGGTGATTGCCGCGACGATCGGCGACAGGCGGCCGTCAAGCGCGAGCTCCTGCACCAGATTGTCGGCGGAGTCGACATCGTGAAAAACGAACATGTAAGTGCGGCTCACGGTGTTGTACGCCCAGCTGAAACCGTCATAGCCCGAGTAGCCAGG
>DASUEL010000489.1:0-2676 GCA_036275095.1 Bdellovibrionales bacterium | reverse complement strand
CCGGCCTCGAAACCGATCGCGCTCTCTTCAAACTCACGCGCGACGAAGATATTCAGCTGCTTCGACTCCCAGCCCTCTGTGACGGAGCCGCTGCCGGCCATGTTCCCGGGAGCGTCGTTGCCGCCGCCGTTCGTGCCGATGCGTGCCTCATAGAACGCGCCCATGCTGAGCTTCGACTCTTTATTGTCGTATTGAAAATGCAGCATGTAGTCGTTCACGTCGTCTTCAGTTTGAAGCTGGCCCTCGTTCACTTTGCCGATCATGGGCATTAAGAAGAGGGTTCCGAAAATCATTTTGTAGCCGACGATGTCTTTTGTATCGAGCCAATGATCGAATTCGCCCGCGCCCGAATTGTGAGTCATGCCCAAACCGAAGTGAATCGCCTTGCGGCCGACTTCGAGGGCCGCGAACTCCTGGCGCCAGGTCAGATAGAGCTCGTTGATCAAAAGCATGTCGGAGCCTTGCGACTGCGACAGCACGTTCGAGTTCGACGCGTCGGTGGTACCGCCCGCGCCCGTTGGGTTCGGGCCTTGGCCGAGAAATTGGCCCATTTGGGAGTTGCGATACAGCGCGCCCGTATTGTTCATGATGTCGAAACGGGTCGTGATGATGAAACCGTCGGCCGGGATGATCTCAGGCGACAGAATCAAATGATGGAGCATGTACGCTTTGCTTGCGCCGCCGTTTGCCAGGTTGGAATTACGGACGCTCACGCCTTCCCAGCGGTAACGGCCTTTCCATTTGAAGTCGGCTGCTTTTGAGGTGCTGATCAAGGTGAAGCTGCTGAGCAGGGACGCCACGAGAACCAGAGATAGCTTCTTCAACTAAAAACTCCTTCAACCACCGGGTCCGATTCGCCCCAAACCTCGAGCACACCGGTCCGACAGTCAATGAAAACATTACATTGCCATACAATACAATACGTTCTTCTAAATTTGGATGCGATGCGTCTAGTCTTCGAAAATCCCAACGATTTCTTTCTCTTCGATGACGAGCAAGTCACGACCGTCGAGCTGCACTTGGCTACCCGACCACCGGTTATAGACCACGCGGTCGCCGACTTTCAAAGTCATGGGGCGCAGGCGGCCCTTCTTATCGATGGCGCCGGTGCCGACGGCGAGGACGCGCCCATAAGCTGGTTTTTCTTTGGCTGTGTCAGGAATGATGATCCCCCCGGCCGTGCGGTCTTCGCCTTCTTCTTTTTGAATGATGACACGGCTGCGGATGGGCGTCAGGCCGATGGGGCCGGTAGGCTTCGAGCTGGCCTTCGCGGCCGAGGGCCTAGCGACCGCTTTGGCGGCAGGCGTGGCCGATTTCGCGCTGGTTTTTGATTTGGCGGCGGGCTTCAACTTGGCGGTGGTCTTGGCTGCGGGCTTTTTTGCCTTCTTCTTAGACGTTGCCACTTCTCTTCATCTCCTCTTCGTAATACTTGCGGTACATTACGTCCCATTCGGGACTGCCCTCGACGAGGCCCCTTTTCAGAGTGAGGAGCTTCGCGCGCACGCGCTCGTCGATTTCGCCTTCTTGCTGCACGAACTTGATCACGGCTTTTTTGGCCGCGCGAATCGCGAGCTCATCATCGGAGTAATCGACGAGATCATCATCCCAGATTCCGTCAACGATGATGTGCGCAAAACGGGTCTGGCGCTCTTCGGAGAGAATCATAGAATGAACCCTTTCTCTTTCGCGAGCCGCCTCTTGATCATGCCGAACATCTTGGAGCGCTGAAACCCGTTCGGGTTCTGGCGCTCGAGATCGTCGAGCATGCGATTCACCTCGCGATCGAGCTCGGCCTCGGCCTTGAACTCGTTTTCGCAAAGCTCGATGGCCCGTTTGAAGACCTTGTCTTCGGGCTCTTTGAACTTCACGATGTTTTGAGATTTCAGCTCTTCAAAAACTCTTCGAACCATTCGTTCGATCTGGACACTTGTCAGGCGCATTCTTTGACTAAAATCGCGGGTGCATTTAATGTCAAATATAATGAGCCGACGCAAACGGATAATACTCGCCTCCGCGGGCCTGCTGGCACTCGCGTTCATCGCGCTCGGCGTGTGGGTTTACCGACTCAACAAGACGATCGCCGAAAGTCTGTCGAATCGCCGGTTCATTCCGCCCGTCGAGTTCTACTCGGCTCCCCAGCGCTACTTCCGCGGCCAGAAGCTCAAGCGTGCGGCTCTCGAGAAGAGCCTGCAGCGTTTGCGCTTTCGCGAGCGGCAAAGCGGGCAAGTGCTGAATCCGGGTGATTACACCGTTTGGCATCAGGAGGAGTGCGCCAACATGCTTGCGGGGGCTTTGCCAGACGGCGTGGAACGTTGCGTGGCATTTCGCAATCGCGAACGCGAGAGCGTGCGGAGCGATCTGCAAATCGTGGCTTTCGGGACCGAGGAGACGATTTTCGAGATCCTGAGCGGCAATCCGCCCGCGCCGGCCCTCTCCACGCAGCTCGAGCCCGAGCTGTTCGCGCAGTTCGTCGGCATCGAGCCCATGCTCAAGCTTGCCGTCGACCTCGGAGATGCCCCGCCTTTGTGCCTCAACGCGATCCTCGCCATCGAGGACTCGACGTTTTTGGAGCACCAAGGCATCAGCCTTCGCGCGATCGGGCGGGCCGTGCTCTCAAACCTCACGTCGTTTCGGGTGCGCCAGGGCGGCAGCACGATCACCCAGCAGCTCGTGAAG
>DASUEL010000488.1:0-2140 GCA_036275095.1 Bdellovibrionales bacterium | reverse complement strand
TGGCCATACTCTTGTTTCAAGCCTATGGCCGCAAGCCCACCGCGGCCGTTAAAGATTTTAACTTCCCCAAATTTTTGCAGGCCGTTGACAGCGGCGAAGTCGAGACCGTCACTTTTCGCCAAGACACCGGCGAAATCACCGGCACCATCAAAAAAGAGTTCGAGCAAAAATACGGCGGCCAGTATTTCAACATCGTCGGCAACACCGGCGACAAGGTCTACGAAGACCTGAAATCAAAAGGTATCGTACCCAACTACGAAAAAGCCGAGAACAACTCGCTTCTGCAGTCGCTCTTCATCAACGGCTTTCCCGTCATCATCATCTTTCTCATGTTCATTTTCTTCATGAGGCAGATCCAGATCGGCGGCGGTAAAGCCATGAGCTTCGGCAAAAGCCGCGCGCGTCTTCTGACCGAGAACAAAAACCGCGTGACGTTCAAGGACGTCGCCGGCATTGACGAGGTCAAAGACGAGCTTTCCGAGATTATCGCGTTTTTGAAAGACCCCAAAAAGTACACCAAGCTCGGCGGGCGCATCCCGAAAGGCGTGCTGCTCGTGGGCCCACCCGGAACCGGCAAGACGCTGCTCGCGCGCGCCGTGGCCGGTGAGGCGGGTGTTCCGTTTTTCAGCCTCTCCGGCTCAGACTTCGTCGAGATGTTCGTGGGCGTGGGCGCCTCGCGCGTTCGCGACCTCTTCGAGCAAGGCAAGAAGAACGCGCCCTGCTTGATTTTCATCGACGAGATCGACGCCGTCGGACGCCATCGCGGCGCCGGTATGGGCGGCGGCCATGATGAGCGTGAGCAAACCCTCAACCAGCTGCTCGTAGAAATGGATGGCTTCGAGAGCAACGAGGGCGTCATTCTCATCGCCGCCACGAACCGCCCCGACGTGCTCGATCCGGCGCTTTTGCGCCCGGGACGCTTCGACCGTCGCGTGGTGGTCAACAAGCCTGACGTCAAAGGCCGCCTCGAGATCTTGCGCGTGCACACGCGCAAGACGCCGCTCGCCGACGAGGTCAACCTCGATCAAATCGCGCGCGGAACTCCCGGCTTTTCGGGCGCCGACCTCGAAAACCTCGTGAACGAAGCCGCGCTTTTGGCCGCCCGCCGCGATAAGAAAAAGCTCGATCTCGATGATTTCGAGATGGCGAAAGACAAAGTGCTGATGGGCGCTGAGCGCAAGTCGATGGCGATCAGCGACGAAGACAAGCGCATCACTGCCTATCATGAGGCGGGCCACACGATCGTGGGACGCACGCTGCCGGGCCTCGATCCGATCCACAAAGTGACGATCATCCCGCGCGGGATGGCGTTGGGTGTGACCCAAACGCTGCCCGAAGAAGAGCGCATGAACCTGACCAAGAAGAAGGCCGAGAACATGATCTCGTTTCTCTTCGGCGGGCGGGTCGCTGAAGCGCTCATTTTTCACGATTATACGACTGGCGCCGGCAACGACATCGAGCGTGCCACCGAGATCGCCCGCCGCATGGTCACCGAGTGGGGCATGAGCGAAAAGCTCGGGCCGCAAAAGTACGAAAGCCGCGATCATATGCCGTTTGCGGGCATGGGGAACTCGCCCGCGAAAGAGTATTCGGACAAGAAGGCTGAAGAGATCGACCAAGAGGTTTCGCGGTTGATCAGCGAAGGCTACGAGAAGGCTAAGAAAATTCTTGAAGAAAAAAGGGAAACCCTCCATAAGTTAGCGGAAGCATTATTGGAACGGGAATCCCTCGATGGTGACGAAGTCGAAATCATCATGAACGGCGGAACCCTGGCCGACATCGATCGCGAGCGTGAGCTTCGCCGCGCGAGCCTGGCCAAGCAAAATGCCGAAGTCAAAGAGGAAGCCGATGCCAAAGCCAAGCCCGAGCCGAAGAAAACTCCGATTGGGGATCCGGGGCCGGTCACAGCCTGATTCGCTCACGTGCCACGCGCGCTTCGCGCGTGGCTCTAAAGTCGCGGAGTCGCTCGAGCCCGTCTATTCGCGGGCTCGGCTCATTCGGGAGGCTCGCGCGTAGATGCCCATTTTTCATCGCCTGATCGACAACGTCGGCTTCATCGTTTCAAATCTCCGCATTCAAGATGTCATCGATATTCTGCTCGTATGGGTCATCGTGTATCGGGCCCTTTTGCTCATCAAGC
>DASUEL010000487.1:0-2090 GCA_036275095.1 Bdellovibrionales bacterium | reverse complement strand
TGGTTGTCCAGCACGTGCTTCACGCGAAGCAGAAGCTCTTTCAGATGAAATGGCTTCGGAATGTACTCCTCCGCGCCGATTTCAAAGCCCTCGAGACGGTATTCGGCCGTCGTCATGGCGGTCACGAAGATGAACGGTACGACGCTCTTCTTCTTGATGAGCTTGGCGAGGTCGAAGCCCGAGCCGTCAGGCAGGCCGACATCGAGAATAACGAGGTCCGGGGGTTTGCGCGCGAACGCCGATTCGGCCTCGGCGCGGCTTTGGGCCCACGCGACCGAATAGCCCTCTTTTTCGAGCCGTTCCTGCAAGGTCGCGCCGAGCGACGGATCGTCTTCGACGAGCAGAAGATGCTTCACGCGGCCTCCTGAAACTGGAGACGTACGGCGAAGCCGTTGGGCGCATCGAGATAACTCAAGGAGCCGCCCATTTTCTTCATTAGCTCGCTTGCGAGATAAAGCCCCACGCCGCTTCCGCTCTTGGTGTAGTGCCGGCCGAACAGCCGGCCCAGCTCGCGCGTGTCGCCCTTGAAACCCTTTCCGTTGTCTTTGATTTCGAGCTCGACTTTGTTCGCGCGGGTTTTCGCGTCGACGCGAACCTCGGTCGCCTGCCCGTGCACGACGGCGTTTTGAAGCAAGTTCTTCAGCACGCTATCGAGCGCGCGTTCGTCGGCGCGCACATAGGCCTCGGCCGTCAGCTGAACGCTCAGGCCGGGCCAATGGCGCGCGACCGCTTCGACGGCCTTTCTGACGCTGACTTTTTCGAGAATGAGGCGGCTTGAATCGGCATGCGCAAGAAAAAGCGAGTTCTCGAGCTGCACTTCGAGCCTGACCGTGTCGTTTACGAGCCTTGAAAGGACTTTGCTCGAACCGATACTTTCGCGAAGATCTTCTTGGAGACTCTCGCTCTGCAGCCTAAGGCTCGCGAGCGAGGTCTTCAGCTCATGCGTGAATGTCGCGAAAAACTCGCGGATTTGCAGGCTTCGTTTTCGCTCTTGATGGATGTAGTACAGGAGCGCGGCTCCGCCGGCCAAAAGACAGAGAATGAGAAAGAGACCTTCCCAAATCACCATGCGCTGCTGGCGCACCATCTCGCTGGCGAGCTCATGTTGCAGCATTTTCATCCGGTCGATTTGCTTGAGGCCGAAGATCAGCCACCAAGCCGCGAGCGACACGCTGAACGCCAGCCAGAAGCCGGCGAGAATCGACGGTAAATGAAGGCGCCGCTCTTTACTTGGCATACACCTCTCGTGCCGCGGCCGCGAGCTCGCGAACGGCCTGGTCGAGAATTTCGGGCGTATGCGCGAGCGAGAGAAAACCGACTTCGAACCCGCTCGGCGCCAAGTAAATGCCGCGTTTGAGGGCCGCATGAAAGAACGGGCCGAATTGTTCACGGTGCGAAGACGGAATTTGCGTTAGACGACGAATGGTTTCACCGGTGCGGCCGTGAATCCAGAAGATCGAGCCGAAGCGCGCCACCTGAAGCGGCAGACCCTCGAAGGCTTGATTGAGGTCGTCACAGAACTTTCCGGCGCGCGCTTCGAGCGCGGCATGCACTTTTCGTTCGTCGAGCTTTCGGAGCGTGGCTAGGCCCGCCGCCATGCCAACGGGGTTCGCGCTCAGGGTGCCGGCCTGGTAGACGGGGCCCGAAGGCGCGACGAGGTCCATCAGGTCTTTACGCCCGCCGAAGCAGCCGACCGGAAAGCCGCCGCCGATGACTTTGCCGTAGGTGACGAGGTCGGGTTTGATTTTCAAGACTTCAGCCATGCCGCCCATCGCGACTCTGAAGCCGGAAATGACTTCGTCGAAAATCACGAGGCTGCCGTTCTGGCGCGCGAGCTCCACCAGACGATGCAAGAACTCGGGACGCTGGAGAAGCAAGCCGTAGTTCGCCGGGAGCGGCTCGAGAATCACGGCCGCGAGCTGGGAGCCGTAGTTCTTGAACACCTGCTCGAGCTCGCGCTCGTCGTCGAGGTGGGCCACGACCGTCTCGGCGGCAATCGACGCCGGCACGCCCGCGCTGTCGCTCGCGACGGCGCCGGCCAAGCCGCTCCCCGCCTTCACGAGCATGCCGTCGGTATGCCCGTGGTAGCA
>DASUEL010000486.1:0-5925 GCA_036275095.1 Bdellovibrionales bacterium | reverse complement strand
AATTTGTTGAAACTCCGGAGGTTCGCCGGACTTAGTAGCTGAAAAAACCGAAGGGCGCGGCCGTGCAGGCGCGCCGTCTTCCGTAAACTTCGCATTTAGGCGCCGCCGGAACTGAACGAGAACTGGCCTTCGCGATCGTCGCTTTGCCGTTTTCGATCGTGACGATCGCGGCGTCTTCGGGCGTCCAGCGCTGGGAGCGAAGCGCTTCGCCGACCAATTCGACCGCAACATTGAAAAACGGAGACCGCGGGCTGACCGTGCGCCCGTCAATTTGCAGCTCGAGCTCGTGCGAAGAGCTGGCAGGGGCGGCCGCGGCCGGCAGGCGCGGAAGCCTCGCTGCGATCTGCTCGAAATCCTCGCGTAACCCCGAGAGCGGCTTGTTGGCCGCCGAAGTGAATTTTCCGAGCAGCACCTTTCGCCGTGCATTGGCCCGCGCCGCAGGCCGCGTGAGAAAATCCGAATTCGTCAGCAGCACCACGCGAGCGCTCGTGAACGCGAGGCTCGTCTGCTCGAGGCCCCGCGGGCCCCGCTTCTGCACGACGACGAGCAGCTCATCGGCGCCCTGGTCCCGGGATTCGGCCCGCGCCCAGGGCGCCGATACCGGTGACAGCAGAACTAAAGACAAAACGACCGTGATCGCTCGTGCGTTCATTTTATCGGTACCCCGTGCAGGCGGAGGGCACGCAGCCCCCGCCCTGATTCATCTTGCTCGTTCGCATCGCGTTTTGCGCGCAAGCGCGGTAATTCGAGTTTTTTGTATCGCATTCCGGAAAGAGCAAGACGTTGAGCTGATACGGCTTCAGCAGGGGCTGGCGGCGCTCCCGCAGGCTTTTGAAGGCCAGCCACGGGTTGCGCATAATTGAATCCTCGGGGCCATTCGCGCGGCAATCGAATGCGAGCGCCGGAGCGCCCGACGCGACGAGAACTGGCTTTCCGTCGGCGCCCCGCACGTACCCCATGCTCGTCTCCGGATATTCATCGGCGAGGCCCATGTAGTGAAAAAGCTCGTGGGCGATCGTCTCGCAGTCGATCTTCGACGCGAACTGCGACGTGTTCGAGCGAAAGTCGGGGCTCTCCACCGCGACGTTTTGAGGCGTGACCATTGAGCTGAACTTCACCTCCGGGTCATTGAGCTGAAGCCTGATCGTTTCGCCTCCCGGAAATCTCAGGCCCGCGTTGATCTTCGGGAGACACGCATTGATCTCGCGCTCAAGCGTCGCGGGGTCGAATCGTTCGCCGGCGAAAGACATTCCGCGCTCGAAGGCGATGCGAAGATCGATGACATAATCTTTTTCACCGATTCTCGTGAGCGCGTAGTCGCGAGGCTGGCCGTCGCCGCGCGGCCCGTAGGTCTCAGGCCGGGTCAGCGCGGGCGGATAACAGGCATTCACTTTTTTGAGCTCGCTCAAGATGTTTCTTAAGGCCTCGGCTTTGTCGGTGGCGCGCGAAAAACAATTGATGGCGTCGTTGAATCCGCCGCGGTTCGCGGTGCCGATGCGGGCGTTCACCAGGCTTTCAATCTGGCGAAGCGCGGCCTCGTAGCGCGCGAAGAGCTCCTTGCAGGCCGCAAGCTCCGGCGTGACGTTGCACGCGGGCGTCGCCGCATAACGGTTTGCCAAATCCTCGAGCAGGCTGGCGAGAAACTTTCTCTGGCAACCGGGCTCCATTTTCTCGAGCATGGCCGGCACGTCGGCCGTAAGGAATTTCTTCGAAAGCTCCGGACTGAATCGGGTCACACACTGTTCGATCATCAGATCCGTTGACGGCGGCTTTGATTCCAGCTCGCTCATCGGAACCAGCTGCGGGAGAAGCGCGCCGGCCCGGGCTTCACGTCCCGCGACGCGAATCGACTCCTGAAAGGGCTGGAGCCATTCGGCGCTGTTGTCGTCGCAACGAGGATTGGCCGAGCGCGCGCAGTAGCTCGAAACCGCGAGCGTGACGGCATTACGGAACTCCATCATGCAGCTGAAGTAGTCCGTGCGGGCGCGGCGCGCGGGCGCGAGAAAGCGCTCGGCGGCAGCGAGCGTCACCTGGCCGTTGGGCTTCACGTCGATCGTCACTTGCGCTTCGTCCGGCAGCTCGCGGCTGTCGAGCTCTCCCCCGCGCGTCTGCGGACAACGCCATTCGACGACGACCGGATCGGCCGCCGCACGCTGAGCGACGAAAATCAGAACGAAAATCGGAAGGATCCAGCCGAAACGCATTCTTATACGTTTCGGAGAGTTTCGCGGCGAGTTTGAGCGGGCTGACCCGACCGAAGTCCGGATTCAGAGCCGGACGGGTCTCAATTTCCGGCGGCCGGATCCGGACCGATCTGACAGTCCGGGCAGCAGCCATACGAGGTCCGGTTAGCGGGCGGCGGTTTCTTCCGGCCGCAAGGTTACGGTGAAGTCATCGTCGACGGTGAGCTCCTGCTTGTCATCGGAGTCGGGCTCTTCGATGAGCGGCGGATGTGCCGAAGCCAAGCCGCGCATCGGAGTGCTCTCGAAGGAGATGGCAACTCGCTTCGATTTTTGTTTCTTCGCTGGCGCCCGTTTCGCGACTTTGCGGGACGCGGCCCGCGGGGGGACGCGTTCACTGAGGTCGACGTACGACGCCGCCGGTGCCGGCGCCGTTTCATGCTCGACCGAAGGCCAAAGGATGAAGTTGAAAGCAGCGGACACCGCGAGCGCCGTCGTGACGTGGACCAGGTAGATGAGCGTTTTACTCGGACGCTTCGCATTCGCCTGCGCGGCCTCTTTGCGCCGGGCGCGCGCCCGGCGGTCGAGTGATGAGTTTCGCGGCGCCGATCGGCGGTCGCGGCTCGTTCGCGCGGGACGCACTTGTTTCACTTGCTCGTCTGACATCTTGGGACTCCTGTTTTTGGTGACGAACTGAAGTCATTGCAGGAGCGATGCCCGCGGTTTTGCCGTGTCGTCGGGTTCCTACGACTGAATTAATTGAATTGATTTACAAATGTCCGCCTCTCCACGAAACGTTCGCTATGAGACGAAGACGGCCACCTAACAAGGCGACAATTGGATGGGAATGCGACAGCTCCGCGGCAGCTCGCGCGTCACCGCGAGGTTTCAGGCGGTTGTACCAAATTGAGAACGCGGCCGGGGGTGAGCGCAATGAATCCGGCCCCGGTGGTGGAGTTGGGGACCAGGGCCGGATTACTCTTTTTATTTGAGAAGCGAGAACAATGGCGCGCGCCGAGTGGTGTCGTTGATTTTGTAATCGGCGTAATCGAGCGAAGCCGGGTCGCCGTAATCACCGATGCCCGCCTCGCCGCCCTGCTCGAACTCGGCCGGCGTGAGACCGAAGCCGTTGAGCATCGTCACCAGGAGCTGGTTGTACGGCACGCCCATCCACGTGTGGTCGTAAGAGCGGCGCTTCTGCCCCACCACGCGGTAGTCGACGTAGCGGCCCGTGCGCAGGAATTTGCCGCCGCCCGCGACGAGCACCGGGATGTCGATTTTCTTGTGATTGTAGACACCGTTGCCGCTGAACTCTTGGCGCCAAATCACAGCGGTGTGATCGAGCAGCGTCGAGCCGTCGGAGGTGTCTTCCACGACTTCGTCGAGTTTGGAGAGCAGGCGCGCGAACTTCTTCGCGATGAACACTTGCACGTCGGTCAGCGGAACGTCACTGACGGCGTTGTCGTTATGAGCGAGCACGTGAATGTTGGCGTACATGGTCGGTATGAAGGGCCAGACGAAACCGCCGCCGTACGGAACGAAGCTGATCAGGCGGGTGAGGTCGCAGCGGAGCGCCGCCACTATCAAATCGATCATGTTGTTCGCGTACGCATCGACGAATGCCAGCTGCATCGAGCGCGAATACCCCATGCCCGACGCGGGCGGGACGCAGCCCGCGGCGACCTTGGTCTCTTCGATGCGCTTTTGCAGCTCGAAAATATGCGTGACGTGCGCGTCGAGGCGAAGGCGGTCGGTGCGGCCGAGCGAAGCGCTGGCCATCACGCGTTTGTAGTCGTTGAAGACGCGGTCCACCAGCGTGAGATTGCGCGCCTTGAGTTTCGCCGCCTCGTCGGGACTGACTGAAAGCCCCGAGAATAGCGAGTCGAACGCGACACTCATGTCGTGATACACGGGCGCCGACACGACCTTGTCGCCCGACTTGATGTACGAGATCGAATTCTCATCCTCCCAGCCGGCAATGCCGAGCGTGCGGGTTTTGGGCTCGGTCGCGTACACCTTTTTCGACTGCGCGAGAATGTTGTCGATCGAAATGTGATGGCTCGAGCGGTCGCCGAGCGCCGGGTCGGGCCGGCTGCCAGCCAGAATTTCGCTGTTGTTGTGCCCATCGCCCTGACGGCCGTCGAGCCCGCGCAAAAGCAAAAGCTTGTTTTTGAAGGCCGAAACTTCGGGACCGAGAATCGTGGAGATCGGGCCCGGGAGCGAGGTAAGATCGAGGTCGCGCACGTTCGGCGCGATCACGCGCGACGCTTCGACCGACGGGTACCAGTTCTTATAAACTGTGCCGTTCGGCGTCTGCATCGCGAGCAGCCGTTTCGGAAACGTCACCGTCTGGCCCCACGCCGCGCGCGTTAAAAGCGACGGCAGAAACGGCAACGCGAGCGACGCGCCACCGGCTCCCTTGAGAAACTGCCTCCGTGTGGGTCTGTTGTTCCCGTTCATGATCCCCCCGTTTCGGCCGCAGCCCGCCTGGCGCGCGCCCTACATCCTCAATTATAGGGGTCTGGGAGGCACGGGATCTTTATGAGAATGGCACCGAGATCGCTCGTTATTTCAGCAAGTTGTGGCCGCCATTGGCTCGCGCCCATTCACCGGAGAACCGCGAGCGGGCCTTTGCAGAACGCCGGATCGCCGAACGTCGAAACGGGGTGTCCCATCGCATGGCAGATCGAAAGGAGCAAATCGTTGTACGACGGCCTCACCGCATCGAGGTTCAAGAAACGGCCGGTGCGGAAGTAGCCGCCGCAAGAGCCCGCCATCGTCGTGCAGATTTGCGTGCGCCGGTGGTTGCCGCTGTCCTCGCTGAACCAGAGCACCACGGTGTTGTCGAGAAGCGTACCCGCTCCTTCGGGAACGGCGTCGAGCGCGGCAAGCAGCTCGGCAAAGCGTCTGGCGAACCACGTGTTGTACTCGGTGTACAGCGTGTTCGTCGCCGCCACGGTGTGCGTCGGATCGTGAAAGCTGTCGGAGCTCGCGATTCCGAGCGCGGTGAGCGGCGTGTTCGAGGCCGCGCAGCCCCACTGGAGCGTCGCGACCCGTGTGAGGTCGCACGCGAGCGCGCTCACGAGCATGTTCGTCTGAAGCTGCCCGACGGTCGCGAAGTTTTCGGCCTGGTCGAACCACCCGGCCACGTCGGGAACGGCCGCGGGCGTGCGGCACGTGGCGGGCGGTGCCGGCGGCTGCTGCGCGAGCTTGCGCTCGATCTCACGAATTGAGGTCAAATGATTGTCGACTTTGGCGCGGTCGTCGCGGCCGAGCTTGAGGCGCAACGACTGATAGTCGCCGAGGAGCGCGTCGAGAATCGAGCGGCGGCGGCTGAGCGCGGTCTGTTCGGCGTTTTGCGTGCCCCCGAAGAGCTGCGTGAAGGCCTCGTACGGGTTGTTCTTCGGCTGCACCGGCGAGTTCGAGCCGTAGAACGAGGTGTAGCGCCAGGCGCCGCCGAACTCGTTCGTGCGCACGCCGAAGGGATAACTTTTGAAACGGGTCGCGAGACCCACTTTGTTGGCGACCTCTTGATCGACGGAGATTCCGCTCGCAAGGCCGTTGTTCACGGGATCGTTGTTGAGCCGCCCGGTCAGCGCGACCTGCATGCCCTGCGCGTGGCCGTCGCCGTTGTACGCAAGGCCCGCCGAATACTGCAGCCCGTACGTGATGAGAAGTTTTGAGCGGTACGGCGCAAGCGGGCTCAAAATCGGAGAAAGCTGAAAGGTCGTCTCCCCGCCCGTCG
>DASUEL010000485.1:0-2927 GCA_036275095.1 Bdellovibrionales bacterium | reverse complement strand
CAGGTGTTTTATGTCGACTCCACTCGCGGCCAAAAAAAGAGCGAGGCCTTCGGCCGGATCCTACTGACCACTGGACTAAAGCCAGAGCAGTTCCTCTGCATCGGCAACCGGCTCGATCTGGAGATCGCCCAGGGTAAGCAGCTCGGGTTCGATACATGTCTCGTGCAAACCGGCGAACACAAGGAGCTCGTGCCGGCTGCCGCGGAGGAACATCCCGACTATAAAATCGCCTCGATTTCTGAAATCATGAAGATATGTCAGCTGTAGTCGAGCGCGAGCTCGTCACGTTCAAGTCGAGCGTGCTATTGATCGGCCATCCCAACCCGGAGAAAGTCGCGTTCGGCGCCGACTTCGCTCCGACCGTTTCCGAGGCGGCCGAGAAGCTCAGGCAAACCCGTTACCCGGTCATCGTTTCGGCCCTCGATACGATTCCCACGCGTGCGCGCTCCGAATTCTTCGCGATCATGTCGAAGCTCGACCCTGATGCTCAGCACGTCATCGTCAGCGCGAGCCAGGACCCGCGGGCGATTCAGGAGCTCTTCGGAAAAATCCGCATCGCGCGCCTGATCGCCGATTTCGACGACCCACGGTTCGATGAGTCGGTGCAAAAGGCGCTCGAAGACTACATGGCCATCAAACAAAATCAGATTCTCCTCCAGCTCATCCGCGAGCAAAACCAACAGCTCACGGCGCTCTCCGGCCAGCTTGAGGAGCGTGTCGAAAAGCGCCAGAAGAATCTCGTGCGCGCGCACCGGCGGCTCGAAATGGCCACGCGTAAGTTCGAGGCGCTCCAGCGGGCGCTAGTCGCAGTACACCGCTCGACCACGGTCGCGGAAATGGAGCGGCTCGTGAACGACGCGCTTCTTCTAGCGCTCAAGCTTTCGTGGACCCGCATCATCTTCGCGGCGCAAAGCCAGCTCGAGATGCTCATTGAAAAGGAGCGCAACAACTTCACGATTCTGGGCATTCCGATGCTGCGGGAAGCGCAAAAGATCGGGCACATCTATTTCGCGCGTAAGGCCAGCAAGCCCTTCGATAAAGACGAGACGGACTTTCTGCTTCAGATTTCCGAAGCGATCTCTCTCGCGGTCGGCCGTCTCACGGCCCTTCAGCTCTCGGAAGAAATCAAAAAGCAGTGGGAGGCGACTTTCAATGCGGTGACCGCGCCTGTCAGCCTCATGACAAGCGAGTACGAGATTATCCGGGTCAACACTTCCTACGCCGAGAAGACCGGGCGAAAAGCCGCATCGCTGGTCGGAAAGAAGTGTTATGAAGCGCTCTTCGGCCGCGCCCAGCCCTGCGAGGGCTGCAAATTGGGATTCAAGTTTCGCATCCATCAAAAAGGCCAGGCCCAAAACAACCTCACCATCTTCGACGTCAGCAGCCAGCAAATTTCATTCGAGAAAGATTTCTTCACGTACGTCAACATCTACCGTGACGTCTCGGAGCAGCTCAAGCTCGAGAGGCAGATCGTCGAGTCGGCGAAAATGGCCGAGCTCGGAACCATCGGCAGCAGTATCGCCCACGAGCTCAACAATCCGATCGGCGGCATCATCACCTTTTTGCAACTCATGAAGATGGATATGAAGGGCGACGAGGCTTACGCCCAGGACATCAGCGAAATGGAAGCCGCAGCTCAAAGGTGCCGCGAGATCATTCATAATCTTCTGAGCTTCACGCGTAAGTCCGAGACCGAAGCGAATGAGCAAGTCGATCTGCGAGACGTTGTCCGCAAAGCCGTGCAGATTCTCGAGCTGCAGTCCCGTTCAATGGGCGTGAAGCTCGAGCTCGGCCTGCCCGACACTCCGGCCATCGTTCGCGGCAACATCAATCTGCTCTCGCACGCGCTCATGAACCTGCTGCAAACTTCGATCGACGGCGTGCTGAAAATCATGCGCGAGGACGTCTCCTATTCCGGAGTCATCAAAGTTCGCCTCTCGTCTGGTGAAAAGAATTTCGTCATCGAGATCTCCGACAACCGGCCCGAAACCCGCCTCGACCAGACCGCTCTTCCGTCGGTACTGGGCCTCCGTCAGACGGTTGCGGCGCAAATCATTTCGGAAGCCGGTGGGCAGTTGGAAATTTCTTCCGAAGCCCGCGCGAGCGGCTCGGCAAAAATTTCTCTGCCCCGTCCAGTTTTTTGATCGAGCATCAAAACTTTGACCCCAAAATTTGACACCGCCAAACCCTCAACCTAAACTTTAAGTATTAGATTTGCTTAACGTTGAGATTTCGCTCAATCGAAACCTCAGCGTAAAGGGTTTCGCACGAGCGAGACACGAGCAAACGAGCAGATGCACAGATGAATGAAAGAGGCACCTGAGCAGAAACACTTCCAAGATGGAAATGTTTGCCTCTGAACCTAGGAAAGGGAGTCAAATGTCATCTCACAGGATTCTTGTCGTTGATGACGAGTCCAGCCTTCGCACAGCTCTCTTTAGAGTTCTAGATCGCAAGGGCTATCAGGTCGTAACCGCCAGCACAAAGTCAGAGGCAGAAAAATTCAGCTTAAACGGCGAACAGGCCGTCGACCTCGCGCTGATCGACCTTCGTCTCCCCGACGGTGATGGCATCGAGCTGATGGCCAGCCTTAAGAAGGTAAACCCGAACCTGCAAGCCATTATTCTTACCGGCTTCGGCACGATCGAGTCGGCCGTGAAAGCGACGCAAAAAGGCGCATTCCACTTTCTGACCAAGCCGTTCAATATCGATGAGGTCGTGAGCCTGGTCGAAAAGGCGCTTTCGCACAATAAACTCCAGCAGGAGAACCAGATTCTGAAGTCACAGCTCCACCAGAAGTACCGTTTCGACAATATTATCGGAACCAGCCCCGAGATCACCCGCGTTCTCGAAATGATCGAGCGCGTGTCGGCTTCGGACTCGACCGTCTTGATCAGCGGCGAGAGCGGCACCGGTAAGGAGCTCGT
>DASUEL010000484.1:0-3533 GCA_036275095.1 Bdellovibrionales bacterium | reverse complement strand
AGCCTATTCGACCAAACGCTACCGATCAACTCCGGCTCGTTTCAAATTCTCGAAGTGCGAACGCCGTCAGGAACGATGCTCAACGCGAAATACCCGGCGCCGACGTTTTTGGGAATGACCGATGGCGTGGCCCTGACCGCGAATATGGTTTTGCGCGCGTTCGGCCAAATCATACCGAAAAAGCAAGTCGCCCCGACGCATCCGGGACAGTGCGCGCTCGACATCGAATTCGACGGCGGGCTGCACTTTTTCGATACGGTGGCGCCCGGCGTGGGCGCCTCGAGTGACGCCCGCGGCGAAGACGGAATGCAGTTCTGGGTGCGAAGCCCCCTGCAGGCCTCCGTCGAAGAGGTCGAGAAGCGCTTTCCGATTCAGGTCACGACGATCGCGATCCGCGCGTCCTCAGGCGCGAAAGGCCTGCACCGCGGCGGCGATGGACTGGCGAAGACGTTCGAGCTCAAGGCACCCGCGCAAGTGCGCTGGGCCCTGGGCCCCTCTCTAAAAGCCGAGAGCACCGAGGGAGGCGCGGTCGGCGCCGAGCCCGAAATCATCTTTACGAAAAAAGATGGAACGAAAGAACGCGGCGAGAACTTCGGATCACGCCGCCTCGAAACCGGCGATATGATCACGATTCACTCGGCGGGCGGAAACGCCTACGGCCATAAGTAGCCTATTTCGCGGCGACCGCGACTCCGGTTGACTGCACTTCGATCAGAACTTCCGAATAGAGCTTTTCGTAATTCTCGAGAACGCTGCCCAGATAAATCTTGGGAGTTTTGTTCTTCGCGAGCAGGTGACGGAGTTTTTTGGGACCCACATTATAGGCCGAGACGTACTGGCCCTTGTGCGGCCAGCGGTTGCGCAAGTACGAGAGATACGCCGCGCCCAAGCGGATGTTTTGAACGGGGTCGAGGAGCGAATCTTCGCCCCACCACGGCAGGCTCGCCTCCTTGGCGATCCACGCGCCCGTCGAGGGCTTCAGCTGCATGAGGCCGATTTCGCCGTGGCGGCCGCGCGCCTCGGCATTAAACTGGCTTTCACGCTTGATGACCGCGATCAAAAAGATGGGGTCAAAGCCATGGCGGTTGGCCTCGGCGACGATCGCCTCGGCGATTTGTCTCGTTTCGAGAGTACGAGCGGATTTGAGCGAGGCCTTCACTTTCTCGTAGATGAAATCGTCCATGACCTCGGGGAGCTTCGGATGGGTGGCACCCATGCGGTGAGCGATTTTCGCGCCCAGGAGGTCCTTTACGTGACGCACACGCTGGCTTTCAGAAACGGGCGTGGGGTTCACCACCGTGTTCTTGGCGATGGCCTGAAACACCAGGAGCGGTATTACGTATGAAAGCGCCATGAGGATCATGTGTCTCGTTTTCATACCCCTTGTAAGAGCAAGGGCGGGACCAACGCTAAACCAGCGAAACTCCTGCCGTCTCATGCAAGGACGGACTCTGTCCGATTTTATTGAAGATAAGTTTGAGCAAGTGTCGAAATCTTATCGCGCTTGGGACGTACCAAATTGGCTTTCGTTTGGTTTGAATCGAGACTGCCGGGCGGCAGCCGGACACGTCCACACCTCGCCCTGCCACTCACTTCGTGAATGGAGCCAACCCGAGGACCGCTATTTACGAGCGAAATCGCTGTTTCAATCTCTTGCAACCAACTTCAACTGTTTAATTCCGTTTAAAAATTTTCGCGAATGGACTCGCCCGAGCAATTCAATACGCTCTGAAAACAGCGGATTTTTTTGACCACCATTTTCCGTTCAGGCCGCCGCGCCTGAGCGCAAGGAGGCTGACATGAGACAAGAGACGATCGTTCTATCGGATGTGGCAATGGAATCAATGAAAGCCGGCGACAGCTGGGGCGACACGGCCCAATGGGCGTTGGGACAGACATTCGGCTTCGGCCTTCGTTTGTTCACGGGCATGGGCGCCCTCGGTGGCGCGATGGCCGGTTACTTCTTCGGTGGCGCGGGCTCGGCCACCCTGATCAGCTCGGAGTGCACGCAAGAGTATCACTGTTACGAGTGAAGTTAGAGTAATCGGAGGCCGAGCCCTTTGAGCTCGGCCTTGATGCGCTTGGCGTGCTCCTCCGAGTTCGACTCGACGAGGAGATCGATTCGGGTTTCGAGTAGCGCCAAATCGCTCGAAATCCGGTCGTGTTCGACCTGAAGGATATTCGCTTTTTGTTGGGCAAGGCATGCCGTGATCCGGCTTAGCATACCGGGCACGTCGTCAACGACTACTGAGAAACGTGACAGACGGCCATGCCTCGAAAGGCCCCGTTCAATGACCTTTTCGACGATATTCATATCGATGTTCCCGCCGCTCAAAACGACCGCGCAGCGTTTGCCGGGCTTGAGCTTGCCGGCCATGAGCGCGGCGAGGCCCGTCGCGCCCGCTCCTTCGACGACGGCTTTGGCTCGTTCCATCAACAAGACGATCGCTTCGGCGATTTCGTCTTCCGTAACGGTCGCGATGTCATCGACGTATTTCGAAATATAGTTTTCGTAAATGTGGGGAGAGGGTTTTTTGACCGCGATGCCGTCGGCGATGGTGCTGGCGGCCTTCACGGCGCCGCCCAACGCTTTCGTCTTGAAGGCTTCGGCCATACCGGGAGCCCGGACCGACTGCACTCCGAGGACGCGGCATTTGGGATTCAGCGCTTTCACCGCGACGGCGACCCCGGAAATCAGCCCGCCCCCGCCGATCGGAACGATGACGGTGTCGAGATCTTTCGCGTCTTCGACAAGCTCGAGCCCCAGGGTGCCCTGCCCCGCGATGATATGCGGGTCTTCAAACGGCGGGATGAAAACGAAGCCTCTTTCGGCAGCCAAGGTGCGCGCATGGTCTTGAGCGGTGTCGTAGTAATCGCCGTTGAGGATGACTTCGGCGCCGTAATCGCGTGTCGCTTCGATTTTCACGAGAGCCGCGCTTTCGGGCATCACGATGTGGGCTTTGACTCCGGCCAGGCGAGCGCTCAAGGCCACGCCCTGGGCGTGATTTCCCGCTGAGCACGCGATGACCCCGCGGCGCTTCTCCTCGGCGGTCAGCGACGCAATCTTGTTGTAGGCTCCGCGAATTTTGAAGCTCCCCGTTTTTTGTTCGTTTTCACGCTTCAAAAAGAGCTCGGTCCCGAGCCGCTCCGAAAACGTGCGGGAGACGAGCGTCGATGTGCGGTGAATGACGTTTTGAATGGTCGAACGGGCTTTTTGAATGTCGGAGAGCTCAACGATGCGCATCTGAAGGTTGTATCCCCTTTGATGCGAAAAAAAAAGGTGCGAAAAAAGAAGCCTCGCTCGGCGTTGCGCCTCACGAGGCCTGTAATTGACGGTTTTGCCAAGGCTTCAGTTTCGCGAATGCGAGACCCTACTTGGACATTCTCCCGCCGGCTAAATTTTCATCTCCGTTCGACCAGTACGCCGCGAGCCCTATGATCGGCCGAATTTGCCCTTTGCCGGGCATCTTCGCGCCGCTTTCAGCCTTCACGGTGATCGCCTTTTCATCGAAGTACATGAACGGCGATATGAA
>DASUEL010000483.1:0-3955 GCA_036275095.1 Bdellovibrionales bacterium | reverse complement strand
GCCGACTGCCACGGCGGCCCCGCCAATCGCGGCCATAATTTCGCCGCGGCCGACGCCTCTTGTGTGCGCTGTCACAGTCTCCCGCACAAGACGCAAGTGGGACGCGAATACGGCTGCAAAAGCTGTCATTTCAGCGGCTTTTTGGTTCCGTACCAGTTTCAGACAAAACCCGAGTTCGAGCGAAGCAACTAGTGTTTCGAGGTGGGCTTGCGTTCGGACTTTCCCGGAGCTTTGAGAAGCTTCGCGCCCGGCGGTTTCGCGTCGGGCTGAGCTGACGGCCACGGGTACTGAAGCTTGAAGTCCTCGCCATGGCAATCCCGGCAGCCGCCTTCGGAGCTCATGTGTTTTTTGAAGTCGGCGTGGCAGTTCAAGCATTTGCCTTCGGGAGTTCTTCCGAGCGTCGCGTGAGAGCCGCCGCCCACTTTGAAATCTTCTTCAGTCGGGAAATCGTGCGGATAAGCTTTGTGACAAGTCTTGCAGCTCATCTGCTCGCCGGCGTTCTCGCGGTAGTGACACGCGAGGCAAGCTTGTTTTTTGTCGTCGGCTTTCAGGTACGCGCTTCCGTGATTGGCGGGGAGCGCCCAATGCACGTCGTGCGGGTAGCTCTTATGACAGGAGACGCACGAAACGTTCGAGGTTCCGCCTTTGAGATTCGCGCCGTGGCAGCCGACACATGAAGCGCGGTCGCTCAAAAAATATTTTCCGTGCGTCGATTTCTTGAACTCTTCCGAGTGCGGAAAGATGTCGGCCGCTTGCGGCTTGATGTTGGTGTCACCCGTGTTTTTGGGAGTCGTCGGACGGTTACAGGCGATGACGGCAAACGCGATCAGAGCGAAGTGTACGAGCTTCATAGCTCAATTGTAGTCGAGGGCGAAAAGAAAACCTAGTTGGCCTTCGGGCTGTAGGCCATTCGCCGACGGCCGTACTCGATCTTGGTCGGGAGGAACTTCGCAATTAGTTTGAGCCCGCGGAAGCCCAATCAGACCCGCTCGCCGTCGCGGCCGAGGCGGGCCCTAAGAGCGAATCGAGCATCGGTGTGGCGATGTTATTCGTGCAGTTCTTTCGGATGTCGAAATAGCCCGTACGAGTTCGCGATACGAATTCGATCAAAAGCAGCGCGAGAATTGAGATGTCCTGCTGGGGAATCGTGCGTTCGCTCAAAATAGCGTCGTAGATCTTTCGGTTCCGGGTGTAAATTATGTCCGCGACGTCATCGATCGCTCCGCCCCAGATTCGCGCGGAGGCGATCGTCACGTAACGTGACAGGCGTCCTGCCTTGATGCCGCTCGCAAGATCATTGAAGATCTCGGCGCTGTTGTAGTTCTTCGCCGTTATATCGCGGTAAACGTGTTCGAGAAACGTGTCGAAGGTGCCGCGCACCTCGGGCGATTGAGAGCGAAAGATTCGAAGGAGCGTATAGAACTCGGATTCGAGTTTTTCAACGGCCACCCGGCCGCGCTCCTGGTCCGCCTCGTTTGGCAATGTTTCGATGTTCGCATGGAGGTCGCGTTTGATCGCCCGAATCGAATCGATCGCGCCGGCTTTGAATTGATTGATTTTCTGCTCGCAGGTTTCACGCGCGAAGCCGGGGTTCGGCATTGCGAGGGAAAGGCTCAGAAGGGGCGCGATTATTTTTGAGCTCATAGGCTTTTTATTGAGCAATCCGCGTACCGCGATATATAGAGTGGTTTAAAGCATTTAGGGGCTCCTTGGGGGTCCCGTTGCCGAATTTTGTTAGACACCCGCTGATTGGACCGATTTTGACCGCCGTTGAAACTGACGTATTGATCGTAGGCGCGGGCCCCACCGGGCTTGCCGCGGCCGCGCTCTTGGCGCGACACGGGGTTCGCGTGCGTGTTCTCGAGAAGCGAGCGAGCCGGTCCGACACGTCGAGGGCCTTCGGGCTGCTACCCGGAACCCTCGAATGCATCGAAGGTTTTCTGGAGCCTTCGGTGACCGAGCTATTACGCGCCGCTGGTGTCGCCATCACGCGCGCCGAGGTGCATGTCGGACTGCAGAAACCGATTGGGATCGGCCTTCAGAACTTGCCGACACGGCAGCCGTTCCTCGTACTTGAGCAGTGTGAAACTGAGAGGATTCTCGAAGAGTACTTGTCTTCACTGGGTGTCGAGATCGAGCGGGGCCGCGAAGTGATCGCCTTGGAGCAGGCGCCAGACTACATAACGGTTCACGCGTCATCCTTGGGGGGACGGCGCGAATCAATTAAGTCTGTTTTTGTGATCGGCTGCGACGGTGCGGGAAGCACCGTGCGCAGACAGCTCGGCATTTCCTTTTTGGGGTACCAGTACGAAGGCAACTTCATGCTGGCCGACGCGAAATTAAAGGGTGAATGGCCGGAGAGCCGCGTGCAGGCCTTCGTATCAGGTCATGGTGTCTTGGACGTGTTCCCCTTAGGCCGCGGCTGGATGCGTTTGATCGCGATGCTGAAAACGAAGGGGCCTGTGAGCTCAGCTGAAGTTACCATGCCTGAGTTTCAGTCCGCCGTCGATGTGCTGAGCGAACGTCGCATCGAAATTACGGAGCATAGGTGGCTGACGCGTTTCAACGTTCATAAAAGATTGGCCCAAACTTATCGTTCGGGGCGCGCATTTTTGGCGGGCGACGCCGCTCATATTCACAGTCCTGCCGGCGGACAAGGGCTCAATCTCGGCATTCAAGACGCCTTCAATCTCGCCACTAAGATCATTGTTGTCTTACGGGGTGGCGAGGACTCGTTGCTCGACAGGTACGAGCCCGAGCGCCGCCCGGCTGCTATGCGCGTGCTCCGTGGAACGAATCTCGCGTTTCGAATCATGCTGCTGCGGGAGCGCGCTCCCGTGACGTGGGCACGCTCCCTTCTGTTCCCGCGGCTTGTACGCTGGCGTCCTTTACAGAAGCTAGTCTTGAATGAGGTTTCGGCTCTGGAGCCGGCCCGTAGAGAAATCGCCCGCAAAGTTTTTCGCGGGCGGCTCGCTCAGAACGAGACCTGAGCGAGCGCCATATTCAAACCGTGTCTGAAGTTACTGGTGTTTATGCAGCAAGTACTCGATCGACGGGTCGCCGAACGAGGTGTACGTCTCCCAGTAGTATTTGCTGCGGCCTTCGCCGCCGAGATGGCGCCAGAGCTCCGACAGGGCGTAGTTCGTGATTTCGCCGAAGGTGCGGCGGTTCACGAGGTACATGCCGTCGACTTGCTTTTTCTCGAGGATGTCGTCTTCATCCCAGTAGGTCAGGTCGACCGAGCCCCAGAAAAAGATCGCGCCTTGCGGATGGCGAATCCACGTTTCAGCGAACGTCTCGGCTTGCGAGTAATCGCCGGTGAGGCAGGAGTTGCTCACGACAAACGGGAGCGCGTCGGAGGCGAGCGCGCGGACCTCGGCTTGGTTCATGTCTTCCCAGCCGCTGTAAGTGCCGTGTCCCGAATATTGGATCCAGCCGCGGCCTTCACCGAAGGCCGACATGATCTGCTGGCGGGTCACTTTGTGCGTGATCGGATAGAGCTGGTCGCCGCCGGGCATATTCGCGAACGGAACCATGCCGATGTAGCCCGAAGGCGCGGTGTGTGTCTGAATGACGTGGTTGTGCGTGCCTTCGGCAACTTGCCAGCGGTCGTGCGTGGCGAGCCAAGCGGCTTTGCCGACCCACGAGACGTTCTTGAATTGGCGCGTTTGATAACGGATCGACTTGGCCACCATCGCCGCAAGCTGTTCTTCATTTGCGGCGGGAAACCGGCCGACGTTTACGTCGGGCCCATTGATGTCGGTCGCGTAGTCGGCGGTATCGATCGCGCGATAGTAATGATCGGTGGGCCCGCGGATGTGGAGGCCTTGCTTGCCCGGAACGTCTTCATGGTCGCCGACCAGCAGTACGTGTTGCAGGCCGCCCTTGGTGGCTTGAAAGATCTGTTGCAGCTGCGCGCGAAGCTCGTCGGGTGTGTTGGCGTCGCGGCCGAACA
>DASUEL010000482.1:0-3673 GCA_036275095.1 Bdellovibrionales bacterium | reverse complement strand
TGCTCGTAAGTCTCAAGGTAAATCGAATCTCGCCGGAGCAGGTCGAGCTCGTACTCGCGGCGGCGCTCCTCGACGAGTTCGCGCTCGGCGGCGCTTTGGGCGTGTGTCGCTGGCGCGATCAATAAAATGAATAATAGAACTCGTAAAAACAAAAAAGGCTCCGTTTTAGGGAGCCTTTTCAGCAAGTTTAGGACCAGTATCGGGGCGTCTATACACGCGCTCCCCGGATATCCGGTGGCTAGTTTTTGAGCGAGAACGAAGTTTTTTCGCGCTCTCAGCCGTTGTCGCCCAGGATCAGGCGATAGGTGCGATCGGCGGCGCCGAGCGCGATCTGCGCTTTCTGAATTTCGGAGCGAAGCTTGTCGATCTCTTCCGATTTGATTTCGTAGAAATCGAAGCTCAGGTAGCTGATGAGAGCGCCGGCCGCGGCCGCGCCGACCGCGACATAGGCGCCGCGCCGGATGAGCTTGGCCGTTTCGGGCGTGATCGTGATACCTTTGGCCTTATAGTATTTGAAACCCGCGTAGAGGGCGCCGGCAGTCGCAGCCGTAGCGGCCGTGATTCCAACGATGAGCGCGACTTTCTTGAGCGATTTCGCTTTGGCCAGCTGCTGATCGAGCGAAGCAAGCTCGGCCTGCGCGGCAACGACCATTTGAGCCTGCACCTCGACGGGCTGGCTTTCGAAGCTAACGTTGGTTTGAGCGAAACTCTGGCTCGCAAGGGCAATCGTCAAAAGTGAAGCGGCGATCAACTTCATGTGTTTCTCCTGTGCTTGTTTTGAATGGAGTCTTGAGCAACTTCAGCGCCAAACCATAAGCCATTCGTTCGTTTCCGTCGCCGGGCGCGTGCAAATTGTCGGTATCGTTGAAAACATTACCGGCCGTTTTAGGGCCGCGGCAGAACGCAACCGATAAACCCGGTCACCATCCACGCGGGTGTTACGTCGAACGCCGGGTTGTAAACCGCGCTGTCTTTCGGCGCCCAATCTCTGGCAACTTCCGAAGGGCCGCGCTGCTCGATCGGAATCTCGCGCCCCGAGGGGCAGCCGGGATCGACGGTCGTTTGTGGAGCCGCGACGTAAAACGGGACCCGATGATGGTGAGCCACTATGGCCAGTGCGTACGTGCCGATCTTGTTGGCGAAGTCGCCGTTGCGGGCGATACGATCGGAGCCGACAATCACTTTCTGAACGCGGCCTTCGCTCATGAGCGAAGCCGCCATGTTATCGCAAAGAAGCGTGTACGGGATGCCGAGCTTTCGAAGCTCCCAAGCCGTGAGCCGCGCGCCTTGCAGAAGCGGCCGCGTCTCGTCGACGAAAACGTGAATGCGTTTTCCCTGCTCGTGAGCGGCGCGAATCACGCCGAGCGCGGTTCCGATACCCGCCGTCGCGAGCCCGCCGGTATTACAGTGAGTGAGAATACGATCGCCGTCGGAGATGAGCCCCGCGCCCTCCTCGCCCATCCGCCGGCAGAGGCGCACATCTTCGTCGAAAATCTCGTAGGCCGTCTGAAGCAAAGCCTTTGAACCTAGCGGAATCGCCGCCATCATGCGGTCGATCGCGCCCATCAGGTTCACGGCTGTCGGGCGTGCCGCGCGCAACGCCTGCGCGGCTTCGCGAATGGAGGCCTCGCTCCCGTTGCCTTGTGCCCAGTAGCCAAGCGACAGCGCCGCCGCGACTCCGATAAGAGGCGCTCCGCGAACTTTCAACGCGCGAATCGCGGCGATCATGTCCTTGGGCCGGGTCGCGTCCAGCCAGGCTTCTTCGTGAGGAAGCTTCGTTTGGTCGAGAATGTAAACCGAGCGCCCACTCGTCTTGAGGCCCAGGGATTCCAAATCACGAAGGCTCACAACGTTCGCTTTCCGAGCTGCCGGCGCAGCTCCCAAAGGGCCTCGATCTCAGCCTGAGGAAGCTTCGTGATCGCGCCGAGCGACTGCGCGCGCGCCAGGATTTGCGCGGAGTGCTCGAGGCGCTCCATGCCGTTGTAGGCTTCCATGAGCGACTCGCCCCACGCAAGCGCTCCGTGGCGGGCCATGACGATCACGCGATGGTCGGGCAAAAACGGAGTGATACGCTCGGCCATCGCCGGCGTTCCAGGCCGCGCATACTTCGCGATCGGAATGCGCCCGGCCGCGAGGATCAGCTCCGAGAGCGACTCGAACGGCAGCTCTTCATCGTCGGGAAACGCGACGGACCAGGCGATCGCCGTAGGCGGATGCGCGTGCACCACCGCCTTCGCTTCGGGACACCGTTTGTAGACTTCGAGGTGAATCAGCCGCTCGCCGGATGGCTTCCCTTTGAGCACGCGATTGCCGAGATCGATGACCGCCATGTCTTCAGGCGTGATGAAGGCTTTGTTGAGGCCGGTCGGCGTAATGAGAATTTCGCCATCCGACACACGTACGCTCACATTCCCGTCGGCCGAGGCCAACATGTTTTTCGCGTTCAAGCGCTTGCAGATATCGATGATTTCAAGCTCGGTCGCCGCACCCTGTTTAGCCATGGGCCGATCATAGGGTCTGATCCGCACCAAGTCCACACTTCCAGAACCACGGCTGTTCGGCGCTAAATTGACCCGTCTTTTTTGAGGTCCGAGATCACCGCGATCAGGTCATCAGCTTTGCGCCGTGTGATCGCGAGCGGCTCGACGTAGCGGTAAACGATCGCGCCACGCGAATTTATGATGAACACGGCCCGGCTGACCTTGCCGAACATGAATAACGACGTGCAGCCGTAGGCTTTGGCGACGGCCTGACCTTTGTCGGTCAAGAGCGGAAAAGGAAACTCGAATTCCTTCGCGAAGCGCGCGTGTTGCTCGGGCGCATCTTCGCTGATTCCGAAAACCTGCACGCCGTGGCCGGCGAAACGCTCGATATTGTCGCGATAGTTGCAGAGCTGCGCCGTGCAGACCGGAGTGAAATCGCCCGGGTAAAACACGAGCATGGCGGGCCCGTTCTTCAGCGCCTCGTAAAGATTGACGGTTCCGCCCTTATGGTCAGGCAGCGTGAAATCGGGCGCGCGTTGCTCGTCGGGCCTCTGTCGGTCTTGCACGCGGCCATATTGAACCATTCACCGGCCGGGTCAAGAGAAGATAGCGTCATGAATCATGAATCGGGAACGCGCGCGCCGCCGCCAGATTTAGCTCGCCTATGAGCGCGAGAAAGAGCCGCTCAACGCCGAGAGCAATGCCGACCGAAGGCGGCATGCCGTAGTCGAGTGACCTCAGAAATTCGGCGTCGACCGGGACCGGCGGCTTGCCGAGCCGCGCGCGTTCCGCGAGAAACTCGTCGAAGCGCCGGCGCTGTTCGCGCGGGTCGTTCAGTTCGTGAAACGCGTTGGCCAGCTCGAGGCCCTTCCAGTAAAGCTCGAAACGATCGGCCCAGCCGTCTTCGTTCAGCCTCGAAAGCGCGGCCTGCGACGGCGGAAAGCCGGTGACGAGCACAGGATTCGACCGGCCGAGCTCGGGCTCGATTTTTTCGAGGAACACGCGATTGAAGAGATCGTCGAACCCGTCATCTTCGGTGAAGTGAACGCCCAAGCGGCGGCAGGCCCCGGCGAGCTCCTCGCGCGTGCTCGCGGGTGTCAGATCGATCTCCGCGTGGGTCTTGAAGAGCTCGTTCACCGAGGTCACGTCGACGCCATCGAAAAGCTTTTTGTGCATGAACCGTTCCTGGA
>DASUEL010000481.1:0-2634 GCA_036275095.1 Bdellovibrionales bacterium | reverse complement strand
ATCGCCGTTGACGACGTGATGTCGACGAAACCGACGACCGCGCTCTCGACGATTCGGCGGCGCTCGAGCCTGGCCGCTCCCGACTCGACGCGGGCGCGAAGCTCCGGCGGAAAGTGCTTCTTCAGAAATTCGGTGCGTCTCAGCTTTTCGAGCTCGATACGCAGGCCGAGCGTTCGCGCCGCGCGGCCCGAATCATCACGTTCTTCTGCGAATCGCATTACGTACGTGAGCGAAGTCAGTGTCACCAGGAACGTCGAATGCACCAGCGCTTTGGTCACGTCATCCGGCCCCGCCGATACGATGTTGATGAGAATCGTAGGAGAGTAAGAAATCATACTGACATAAAACGCATGCGCCTGCGTCAAGCGAAACACCTGAACCCCGGCGAAGATCGTGAGGATGACTCCGATATGGTAGAACGAGTGAATCCCGCCGCTTTGGTAGATCATGAAGTTCACGATGTTCGCAGCAAGAGCCGTCAAGGCGATAGCGAAGTGATTCGAGTAGCGCTCCCGAAAGCGTTTCGAGCGGAGCGGCCATATTGCAAACCAAAGAACGACGACGAAAACCGCCCTGAGCGCTATCCAAGTGGGGGCGAGATCGGGCCGGTAAATCGCGTCGACGATACCCGTGGCCAAATAAATCGGGCCCAGAACCCAACGAACCTCCCGGCGCATCAGAGCGAAGATGTAACGCTGCTTCGAAATGTTCAGAGGCTTTCCGCTAGCCGCCATATTTCGTTAATCGGTTTTTCACGCGCCGCTTTCTAGACCCAAAGTGGCTCCCCGACTCCAGTCCAGCACACGTCGGCACGGGCGCGGGCCCGCCCCTTTGCCGAATTCATTTGGCTCTTTATAGATTTCTTCAAGCCAGACGCGGAAGAACTTGCTAAACCTGCACCATGAACTTGCGTTCAGCCGTCGCGAAGACCAATAAACGCGGGATGCTCCTCGTGTTCCCGATTAACAACAAGAAGGAACCGCCGTCGCTCTGGTATGAGTTCTTTCCACGCACGAAAATGCGGTGGGAGTGGGACGACGAAGGTGATTCGCGGGTCGCCGACCTTTGGCACCTCCGGGAGCGTCTCTCCTGCTCGCGGCAGGTGGTTTATTCAAAATGGTTTCGTGGCCGGGCCACCCTGATTTCGTTCGAGCTGTTTACTGCCATGCTCGCGCTTTACCGTAGTCGCTCCGGCCGGCTCGGCCCGTATGCGCAAGAAATTCTCGATTTGCTGATGGAAGACTCCCCGCTTTCGACAAAACAGCTCAAGAAGCTGTCAGGCCTGCAGGGACGCTCTCTAGAGGGGCTATACACGCGCTCGCTCAAAGAGCTTTGGACAAGAGGCCTAATTGTCGGATTTGGTGAAGTCGACGAAGGGGCGTTTCCTTCACTGGCCGTGGGCGCAACCCAGCGTATTTTCGAGGAGCATTGGGATCGTTCCGCCCGCTTGGATCAGCTTGAGGCGGCGCAGATCGTTTCGGGATACCTTCCAAAAGGCAGCGCTTTCCGTAAATACTTCGATCAAACCCTCGAAATTAAGCCCGCTCAGAGTCGAGCCGAGGCCAGAGCCCCATCGGCCGATGATGAAAGTGTGGATAGCCTCTAAGGCCTGTGATACCATGTGTTCAGTATTGTTCGCGTCTCAGTGATTCGGAAAGGGCATAGGGCCCATGTCCTCCTGAGTAGCCCCGGCCTTAAGGAGGTTCCATGGGTAAGAAACTATACGTTGGTAATTTGCCTTTTTCTCAAACCGATCAAGATTTGGTGAACACCTTTTCTCAATTCGGCACAGTCGAATCGGCTCGCATCATCACCGACCGTGACACCGGTCGCAGCAAAGGCTTCGGCTTTGTTGAAATGTCGAGCGATGACGAAGCGACGAACGCAATCAGCGCGCTCAACGGCAAGGACATGGGCGGTCGCCCCCTCACCGTGAACGAAGCGCGTCCGCAAGCTCCCCGCGAAGGCGGCGGCGGCGGCTTCCGCGGCGGTGGCCGTGGCGGTGGTGGCGGCGGTTTCCGCGGCAACCGTTACTAACTGTTTCTTTCTTTCGAAAGCTTCAAAACCCTCTCGCAAAACGAGAGGGTTTTTTTATGCGTTTCGCGTGGCGAGTGGACCTTCCGGATTCAAAGTGCGGCCGCCCAATAATTCGACAGCGTTGACCCCGCCTGCCTTCAAGCTCGAGAGCCTGGCCTTGCCGTTGCACTCCCGTTAGGCGCTGGGAGGAAGGGCTTATGACGTCGCATCCAATGCGCATTGGTTTCGTTTGGCTGGCCGCCGCGCTGACATTCTTCGGCGCAGTCGAAAACATCGGCGCCACGGGACTCTTGAACAACAAACGGCTTCTGCGCGCCTATCCGCAGCTTAAGTTCGTTCCGACGGCCCAAACCCTGTCTCATGGCCGCCGCCCGCAGCCGCCTCAGCCTGTGATCCAGCCCTCTTCGAAGCCGCAAATCTATCAGGTTCCCCACGCGGTGCCGTTCACGTTTCCGGTCGATGACGCCGAAGTTCCAGAGTACCGCGCCGACGCGAACAGCCCCGCAATCTGGGAAGGCGACGAGCTCGTACTCTTCAATTCGGCCGGCCACCCCTGGCGCAGCACGGGCCGCGACATTCGTAACATGAGCACGATCA
>DASUEL010000480.1:0-4607 GCA_036275095.1 Bdellovibrionales bacterium | reverse complement strand
GAAACCCTACTACTTGTTTCACTGCGATCCGATTTCGGGCTCGGCGCATTTGCGAACGCCCGTCGAGAAGGGGATCGAGATCATTCAAGGTTTGCGCGGGCACACGACGGGCTACGCGGTTCCGCATTACGCGATCGACTTGGCCGGCGCCGGCGGAAAGGTCGCGCTCGTTCCCGATTACATCGTTGGGCGCGAAGGCGATGAGCTCATCGTCCGTAACTACGCGGGCGGGCTCTTTCGCTACCCGGATCGTGTCATGACAGCCGCCGCCAGCGAGCACGCACTCGAAAATTCCGAGCGCGCGAGTGACTCTCTCGAGAGCCCGCTCAACCCGTAAGCGAACCCCATTTTACTTTAGTCCTGTGGGAAAAAAGCTTCTGCTAATGCCTCATAGAAGCAACAGTGAAACATCCGACGATGGTCCAGCAAACCCTCCTGGACGAAGCTCCAGATTTGCAAAAAAGCGCGGGGCTTTGGTCCGGCTGCCGCTTCCAAAAACTTACCTAACTCTCTGGGACTTCGTATTCGTTAAGAAACCGGAGCGAATCCCGCAAGTCTTTGATCGAGCTACACGAAGGGACGGCTCCTAGAGGGGAACATAACTTATGACCAGGTCTTTCAACGGATTGAAAGCCTTCTTGCTCAGCTTAACAACTTTAGTCGTGCTCAGCGGTTTCATCACTGGATGCGAAGGACCGCGCGCGACCGGAGAGTTCGATTACTTTCGCGTGATGTGGAACGATGACGCCGCGACCGCCGCGACCGTCGGCTTCACGCCGAAAGAAAAGCCGGCCGCCGATCTGAAGCTGTATTACGACGTCGCCGACCACGGCGTCGAGATCTCGAAATATGCCTACTCTCAGGCTGTCGACCGGCTGGTGAACAAGCTGAACATGAACCACGCGTTCGTGCGGCTGAAGAATTTGAAGCCTTCGACCAAGTATTATTTCGTAATCGCCGACTCCAAAAGCGTGAGTCCCCGCCTCTGGTTCGAGACCGCCAGTGACAGACCCCAAGACCGCCTGTCTCTGATCGCAGGCGGCGACTCACGCAACAACCGTACGCCACGCCAGAACGCGAACCTGCTCGTCTCGAAGCTGCGCCCGCACGGCGTGCTCTTCGGCGGCGACATGACCGCGACCGGCACCGAGACGCAATGGCGTGAGTGGTTCGAAGACTGGCAGATGACGATCAGCCCCGACGGACGCATGACCCCCGTGATCATGACCCGCGGAAATCACGAAACCGACCGCGCGATCGTCAGCGAGCTCTTCGATACGCCGCTCGATGTGTACTATGGAGTCAACATCAACGGCTCGCTCCTTCGCGTGTATACGCTCAACACCGAGATTTCGAAGGGCGGAGACCAGGCTGCGTGGCTGCAAAAAGATCTGGAGGCGAGCCGCGGCCAAATCTGGAAGATCGCCCAGTACCACCGCCCGATGCGCCCGCACACGTCGGGTAAAGCCGACGGCACCGACCAGTATAAATTTTGGGCGCCGCTTTTCGACAAGTACGGCATGAACCTGGTGGTGGAATCCGACTCTCACACGGTGAAGTCGACGTGGCCGATTCGCCCGTCCACGGGCAGCGGCAGCCAAGAAGGATTCGTTCGCGACGACGCGAAAGGCACCGTTTACATCGGCGAAGGCTGCTGGGGCGCGCCGCTGCGCGATGCCGACGACGCGAAGTCATGGACGCGTGACGTTCCGTCGGATCGCAAAGCGTTCAACCACTTCAACTGGATCTTCCTCGACGAGAAAGTGATGCAAGTGCGCACGATCAAGGTCGACAACGCCGCCGACGTGTCGAACCTGACCGATGAGACCCGTTTTCAATTACCCAAGAATATCAACGTTTGGAAACCCGCCAATGGCGATGTCATCGCCCTGTCCCGCTAACCCCCCTTCACACACGGAGCCCATTTCGCTATGATCGGCGAAATGGGCTCCACTCCCTCTCAAATGCGAGATGAAGGCCGCGCGGCCGCGCCGAATGCGAGCGCGCGTGAGGCCGCGTCGGTGATGCGATGGGCGACGGCCTCGCTGTTTTTCGGATGGGGGCTCATTTATTATTTCTGGGAAGTTCCGATTCGCTCGTTTTTTTGGAATGAGCAGCTACTGAAACCCGTAATCGAGACTCTTTCGAGCGTCACCTGGAGCGAGTACGTGACGAGCTCCGAGGTCAATCACGCGCTCGACGTGCTCATGGATCTGACCGGCGTTTTTCTCGTCATTTGCGCGCTCGCATGCTTGTGCTTTCCACGCCGGTTTGAAGCGGCCGGGCGCCTTTTCTTGGCCGGTGCCGGCGTGCTGGTCGTCACGATGCTCACGCTGTGGATGGATTCAGGTTTTCAGGCCGCGATGTTCTTCGAGCATGCGGGCCAAATGCTCATGCCGGTCATTTTTTATCTATACGTTTTCAAGGGACGCGACGACGAAACGCTGTTGATGCTCACGAAGGTAGGCGTGGCACTTACATTCACGTGCCACGGGCTTTACGCTTTGGGAGTCTACCCCGTACCGGGCGCATTCATCGACATGATCATCAGCACAATCGGAGTGGGGGAGTCCACCGCGCGTGTTCTTTTGACGCTCGCTGGAGTTGCCGACGTGCTCTTGAGCCTCATGATCTTCGTGCCGGCGGTACGCACGCCCGCGCTTGCATACGCGGTCGTCTGGGGATTGCTCACCACGCTGGCCCGTCCTCTAGCGAATGCCGATCTCGGCTCGGGCCTCGAAGGATTTTTCTACTGGATCGCGCAGGCGCTCTATCGGGCCCCGCATTTCGCGCTCCCTCTGATCTTGCTCATCCTGTACAAAAGTCGAGTCCAGGAATCCGAAGTCGCGCCATCTGCCCCGCTTGAACGCGCGACATTAAATTGAGGAAACCTCAAAACTACTTTAAATTTAAAGTCACCCATGGAACTCGTGCTGGAGGTCAAATCCCGTAACGCCTCGACCATAGGCTGGTTCGCGGCCATCTGCTGCGTGGCCGGCGCCGCGTTCATTTTGGTCTCGGGCAAATACAACCCGATGATCGGGTGGGGGTTGCTCGGTGCCGCTCTACTGATCCCGCTTCCGTTTCTAGTCGGCGCGCACGTGCAACGCCGCCTGATCATCAACGACCAAGGAATCGAAGACAGCCGCCTCGGGGTCGGCGTCATTCCTTGGAGCGAAATCGAGAGTGCCGCGCTCGAGTCGAAGTACAACAATATTTTTCTGTGCCTGAAGCTGAAAGACGCCGAGAAGTTCCTAGCCCGAATGCCCCACGAAAAACGCCTGCGCTACGAAAAACACTTCTCGCTCGGATTCAAAACCTTCAACGTCAGCATCTCCGGGGTCGACGTGGACCCGATCGACATGCTCAGCTTCGTTCGCGAGCGCGCCAAGCGGGCGTGAGGGTGCGCCGAGTTGCTGCCGTCTTTGCGCGTACCCATTTGATCGTTCGGCTTGGTGATCATCGGGCGGTTGCCTCGTCGGAGCCGCTCGAGCATGGCGCTGTCGGCGTATTGATCGCGGCACATCTCAACCCACGTTTTCATGTAGGGTAGCAGGGCCTCGCCGTCGTCGACGATTGCGGGATCGTTGAGCCAGCCTTTGGTTTCGACTTTGCTTCCCGGTTTCGTGGCGTCTTGGCCGGTTTTGACTTTTCCGTTTTCGAGGGCCCAAATCTTTTCGCCCTTCGGCGCCGTCGGATTCTTGTTTTTGAGAACGCGTTTGAATTGGGTGATCGCGCCGCTACCGGTGTCGAACGCGATGGTGTAGTTGCCGGTATCGCCCTCGGCCACGTTTTGGATCGGAATTACGAGAGCTCCGTTTTCGCGGTCGCATTCGAAACCCGCCACGCGCTCGGCGTAGTCGCCGATCGTGAATGAGTCCCAGAAGCAATCGTCCCAGGTCATTCCGCTTTCGTTCGCGAGGGGATTTCTGTTTTTATCGAAGCTGGTGCCTTTGAGCGCCTCTTTTTCTTCTTCTGTCTTGTCCGACTTGGCGAACTCGTGGCAGCTGGCGTAAGCGCCAAGCGTGGTGAGCAGAGCCGCGATGGCGCCCGCGGCGGTGACGACGACGACCCCCGCGATCACGACGACTGGGAGAACCGCGTGAGCCTCCGGGAACAATTGGAACTTGATGCCTGAGGCTGTCTTCTTCTCGCCGATCAGCTTCTGCATCGCCTCGGCTTGGTCTTTGACCGGCGCCGCGGGGTTGAGCGTGAATGGCCGGCCGTTGATTTCGAGCTTCAGATTCGCGTAATCAGTTACGCGAACCGTGGTGGTGCGCCCGTTGTCGCGCAGGAGAAGCGCGTCGTTCACGACCGATACTTCGGGCCATGATTTCAGTTTCGCGACGGCCGATTCGGTCCATTTTCGGTCGTCGTCTTTCAACCGCGCGATGAACTCCAAAAATTGCTGCTTGTTTTGTCCATGTTGCGCGATCTTCTGGAGCATCAGGCGTCCCGCCCACTTGTTGGCCCGTGCATCCGTCGTCTTCGCCGTGGCCAAGACCGACGAAAGCGAGAACATCAAACATGTGAAAGCAGAAATAAGTGCGCGAGCGTGCATGGCAGCCTCCACACAATTTATCGGCGATTCTCGCGCCTTACCCAAG
>DASUEL010000479.1:0-6651 GCA_036275095.1 Bdellovibrionales bacterium | reverse complement strand
CCCCCGACGACAGAATGTGCGTCGTGCTCACCGGGAATCCGGCGAATGTCGATGCGGCGATCGTACCCATCGCGACGAGCTCCGCCGAGGCGCCTTGCGCGTACGTCAGGTGATTGTGGCCGATCTTCTCGCCGATCGTGATGACCACGCGCTTCCAGCCGATCGTGGTACCGAAGCCGAGCGCTACGGCGACGAGGATCAGCACCATCAGCGGAACGTAGTCGGTGAAAGAAACGAGGCTCGCTTTGATCTTTTTGATTTCTTTCCATTGGGCCGTGCGGGCCATGGCTGAGCCGCTCTTCTCGATATCGCCGAGACTCTTATCGAGCAAGAAGATCTGATTGCGAACAGCAAGCTTCGCGGCGTCGTTCGCGCCCGGCGCGCCCAGTAGTGCTGCCCGTTTTTCGAGCTCCGCAACATTCGAGTTCACTTTTTTGATTTTCGCGAGATCACCGCTTAGCGACGGCTCGGACGCGATCGCCTTGCGAACGAGCGAGATCTCGATGGTCGGCGACGGGTCCTTTGCCTTGAGGCTCGCCACGTAGCTTTCGCCCAGCATGTCGGGCAGCTTCGCGGCCTGGCTTACGGCCTGCTGAATTTGCGCGATGTCGGCGGTCGGCTTGAGCGCGTACTGCGCCGGCATGAGCGCGATCAAAATGAGCATCACGAGGCCCACGCCCTTTTGGCCGTCGTTCGAGCCGTGCGCGAAGCTCACGCCCGTGCTCGTGCCGATGAGAATCGCACGGACCGACCACGGCGGCGGCGTACCCGGCTTAGGCGCCGTGTGCAGCCGGCGGTCTCTGAAGAAAAGTTTGAGCGTGAGCAGAACGAGCGCGCCCATTCCAAAGCCGACGAGCGGAGACACCAAAAGTGCGAGACCGACATCGCCGGCCTTGCCCCAGTTGACGCCGGTCGCGATCGACCCGGTCGTCACCAGCGCGTGGCCCATGCCGATGCCGAGAATCGCGCCGATCAGCGTGTGCGAGCTCGAAGCGGGAATTCCGAAGTACCAAGTGCCGAGATTCCAGATGAGAGCCGAAAGAAGCATCGACAAGATGAACGCCATGCTCGTGTTGAGATCGGCTGAAACGATCAGATCAGGCGGGATCAATTTGACGATGGCCATCGCGACGACCGTGCCACCGATGAAAACGCCGAGAAAGTTACAGAAGCCAGCCCAAATCACCGCGGGCCACGGTTTCAGAGAGTTCGTATAAATGACGGTCGCGACCGCGTTGGCCGTATCGTGAAAGCCGTTGACGAATTCGAATGCGAACGCCAGAAGAAGGCAGAGAATCAAAAGCCCGATGTGGCCGCCCGAGGCGACTGACGATAAGCCCGAAAAGAAATGGGCGATCTCACTGGCGAGCTGGCCAAAGGACGTTCCGAGATCATTAATAAGAGAAAACATACGTTCATCTCCGGTTAACAAACCAGTGTCTAGAAACTTGGCAAGCCTGTAAGGGCTCCATTGAGTCCGGGTTCAAGACACAAGGTATGCATTTAAAACTCTCGGTCAACCGATATGCAAGTGCGGCACCAGATTTCACTGCAGGAGAAAGAAACAAAAACTGTTGGTTTTTGCCCACACCTTCGGCGAATTGGTCCGTTCCTTGAGGCGTTCGCGGGACCAGGCGCCGTTTTTTGTCAGGCTGTCGCGCTCGAGCGCTCTTACGGGAGAAGCCGTTTTCTACCTTCTTGGGCCCATTTTAGAACCGCCTCACGCTCGGCATCGCTGAGGCGGGCTTCGGGATGCAGAAGTTTATAGCGGAGGGGAGGCATGGTGCCGTCTTCGATCGCGGCCGCGATCGCGTCCAAATCTTCCGACGGCGATCCGTGGCCCTCGAACGGAAACCCGGCCTCGAGATCGAGGTGGACGCGAGCTTCCTTGATGTCCGCGTCGATCAAGCCCCTCACGCCGGGAATCGAGTAATACCAGGGGAATTTCGTGCGGCCCGAGTGGCAGTCGAAGCAGGCCCTTTCGAAAATCGGCTGAACGGTCAGACGGTAGCGCTCGGCGATTTCAGCGAGTGCGGGCTCGCTGGCCGCGGCCGCCTCGGGCGCGGACTCTTGCACGCTCGTTTCGGAGCCGTGCTTTTTGCCCGCGTGCGCTCCTGCCGGCCGCGCTGACAAGAGGCCGGCCACGGCAATCAGAACTGCGATGAACTGCATCGGCGCGCACGTTTTCAAAATTGGTACTCGAGGCCCAAGCCCAGGCTGTAGTTCGTCAGCATGAGGCCCGCCGCCCACTCCCATTTGGGCGCGTACATCAGCGTGAGCTCGAACTCGCTCTGATGGTCGGGCTCCAGGTTCGGCCGCCACGTGAAATCGATGTCACTATAGAGCGTGCTCGTCCACTGGAACTTCTTTTCGAGATCGACGCGCCATTTGCCCTTATGATCGACCAGCACGTTGGTCTCAACGAGCATCGGGAGCAGATAGCCGATACCGACCGTCGCAGTCGCCGTCTCATCGTAGCTCTGCCCGCCGGCGATCACATTCAGGTACTGGCCGAACCAGCGGCGATAAAATAAATCACCTTCGAGCTCCCAGCTCTGGCTGTAGTCGAAGCTTCCGCGCGCGGGGTTTCGAAGCTCGGCCCGCACGTCGAGATCGTCCCACGTGCGTGTGAGACGCAGATTGGCTTCACCGTGATTGGTGGCGGCCTCGAGCTTGCCGTACGTGTAGAGATGATCGTGCAGATGCGGATCATGCTTTTGATGGGGCGCGATTTCGGGGCTCGGAGTGAACGTCGAGTACTTCACCACCCGGGCCATGCCGGTTTTCATATGATAGAGGTTGTGACAATGAAGCATCCACTCGCCCGGCTCGTTCGCCAAAAACTCGATCGTGCGGCTCCCATGCGGAGGCACGTCGACGGTGTGTTTGAGAGGCGATTCGTCGCCGAAGCGGTTCACCACGCGAAAGAAATGCCCGTGCAGGTGCATCGGGTGATGCATCATCGTATCGTTTTGAAAGGTGAAACGCACGACATCGCCTTCATTGATCGTGATCGTCCGGTCTTGGTGAATCGCTTTGCCGTTGATATGCCACACGTAGCGTTCCATGTCGCCGCCGAGCACGAGCTTGAGATCGTAGCGCGGAGTTTTCGCCGGGAACGCGGTTTTGACAGGCGCTTTGATTTCATCGACGGTAAGGGACACGACCGTACGGAGCGGTGCCTGCCGCTCCGCGGGTTTCGCAGCTTTCGCTCGGCCCTTTTTCGCGGGCGTTTTCGCGCCACCCGCCGCGTGAGCGGAATGGTCGTCAGCCGTGCCGTGGGCCGAGTGGTCCATCGTGGAGTGGTCCATCTTCGAATGGTCCATTGTGGAATGATCCATGGTGGAGTGATCCCCACCACTCGCGGACGCATGCGCACTGTGATCGCCGCTGGCGGCGCCATGCCCGCTGTGATCGCCGGCCGCGCCGTGATCGGCGTGAGCGCCGTGGTCCATCGAAGCGTAAAGATCAGGGTACGGCTTGTCAGGGGCCGCGACTTTCTCGCCCATGCCGATCCAGCCTGAGGCATGGCCGGTCACGTCTTGCACGGTCGCGCGCAACTCGTAATTCTTATGTTGCGGAATTTCGAAGAGCACGTCGATCGTCTCGGCCATGCCCATCAAGACTTCTTTGGCGAGCACGGGGTCGATGTCGACGCCGTCCGCTGAGATGACTTTCATGGGCGCTTGGCCGAGTGAAACATAGAAATAGCTGGAGGCCGCCGCGTTGATGATGCGCAATCGGAGTTTTTCTCCGGGGTGGGCGGTCAAAAGCTGCGAGTCGCGTTTGCCGTTGATCAAAAACGCGTCGTAGCCCACGTCCGAAAGATCCATTCCGCCCATGCGGGTCCACTCGTTGTGCAAGAAGGTTCCGAGCTTGCCGGCCTGAATCGCCCCGGTCCATGAGCGAATCGTGCCCTTTTTGAACGCGTAGTACTCCCCGTCTTTTCTCAAATTCTTAATGATGTCGTCGGCGTTCTCGTCGGACCAATCGCTCAGCACCACGACCACGTCTTTGTCGTAGGCGATCGTCTTTTTCTTCGGATGAATGATGAACGCCCCGTAGACGCCTTTTTGCTCCTGGACGGCCGTGTGCGAATGATACCAGTAGGTGCCGTGCTGCCGGATCTTGAAACGAAACGTGCGCGACTGGCCCGCATGAATCGGCGGCGTATTCACGTACGCGACGCCATCTTCGAGCGGCGGAAGCAGAATGCCGTGCCAGTGAATCGAGACTTCCTCATCAGAGAGCCGGTTATTCACCGTGATTTCGGCGTCGTCGCCCTCAGTGAACTCGAGCGTCGGCGCCGGAATCGAGCCGTTCACCATGAGCGCGAAGTCGACGGTTTTCATTCCGCTCAAGTTCACGCTCTGGCGTGTGACGTTCAGCTCGTATTTTACGAGTTTCGCGTGCGCGGACGGAGCCGCGATCACGAACAGGAAGGTGCTCAAACACGATGCGATCAGGGAGGTCGTCTTGATTTTCATAATTGGCACTCCTTTTACCACCATTAAAGCTCGCGCGCTCTAATCATTCAGATCGACCCGGCGAAGCCTGAGAGAGTTCGCGATGACCGAAACCGAGCTCAAGCTCATGGCGGCGCTCGCGAACATCGGGCTCAAGAGCAGTCCGAAGAAAGGATACAACAATCCAGCCGCGACGGGTACGCCGAGCGCGTTGTAAACGAACGCGAAAAACAAATTTTGCCGGATGTTTCTAAGCGTCGCGCGGCTCAAATTTCGGGCGCGCACGATGCCGCGCAAATCACCTTTCACGAGCGTCACGCCAGCACTTTGCATCGCCACGTCGGTCCCGTGCCCCATGGCGATCCCGACGTCGGCTGCGGCGAGCGCCGGTGCGTCGTTGACACCGTCACCGGCCATGGCAACCTTTCGCCCCTCGGCCTGCAGGCGCTTCACGACTTCGTTTTTTTGATCGGGCGAAACGTTCGCCTGAACTTCATCGAGGCCCAGTTTGGCCGCGACCGCCTGGGCCGTTCCGTGATGATCGCCCGTCAGCATGACGAGCCGGAGCCCGCTGGCTTTGAGTTTGCGGATCGCCTCGGGCGTCGTTTCTTTAATCGGGTCGGCAACGCCAATGAGGCCAGCGGGTTTTCCGTCGACGGCCAAGAACAAAACGGTCTGGCCGTCGCGGCGAAGACCGTCGGCTTTTGCGCCGAGCTCGCCCGACCACGCGCCGTTCGCTTCCAAAAGCTTTTGATTGCCGAGAAGCGCCGCCTGGCCGCCAATCGTGCCGCGCACGCCTTGGCCAGTGATCGAAGCGAAGTCCTGGCTGCCCGTGATTTTCAGACCGCGCGCCTTTGCGCCGTTGAGCACGGCGGCGGCGAGCGGATGCTCGCTCCCCGCTTCGAGACTCGCGGCGAGCTCGAGAACGCGCGATTCATTGAACCCATTTAGGGCCTCGACGGTCATGAGCTTCGGTTTGCCCTCGGTCAGCGTACCGGTTTTATCGAGCACGAGTGTGTCGACTTTTTCGAGCACCTCGAGCGCCTCGGCGTCGCGGATGAGAATCCCGGCTTGTGCGCCCCGGCCCGTGCCCACCATGACCGACATCGGCGTCGCAAGCCCCAAGGCACAAGGGCACGCGATGATGAGCACGGCCACCGCGTTGACGAGCGCGTAGGTGTACGCCGGCTCGGGCCCGAAAAGCGCCCAGACAATGGCCGTGATTACCGCGACGATGACGACCGCCGGCACAAACCAGCTCGATACGACGTCGGCAAGTTTTTGGATGGGCGCGCGGCTCCGCTGAGCTTCATTCACCATGCGCACGATCTGCGCAAGCAGCGTGCTCTGGCCGACACCCTTGGCTTCCATGACGAAGCCGCCCGTCTGGTTCGTCGTTCCGGCGGTGACGTTGTCGCCTTCGGCCTTCGAGACCGGAATCGACTCGCCCGTGATCATTGACTCGTCGATCGAGCTTGCGCCCGAAAGCACCATGCCGTCCACGGGTACCTGCTCGCCGGGCCGCACGCGCAGCTTATCGCCAGGGTGAACCATCTTTATATCGATATCCTCTTCGCTCCCGTCGGCCCGGATCACCCGCGCGGTGTTCGGGGCGAGTTTCAAAAGCGACTTGATGGCCGAGCTCGTTTGTCCGCGGGCACGAAGCTCCAGCACCTGCCCCAAGAGCACGAGCGCCACGATGACCGCGGCCGCTTCATAGTAGACGCCGATCTGACCTGCGTGATTTTGAAATTCCTCCGGGAACAACCCCGGCGCCACGGTCGCGAGAAGGCTGTAAAGAAACGCAACGCCCGTTCCGAGCGCGATCAGCGTGAACATGTTCAGGTTCCAGGTACGGACCGACTGCAGCCCGCGCTCGAACAGCGGGTACCCGCCCCAGAGCACGACGGGCGTGGCGAGCGCGAGCTGAACCCAGTTGAAGAACGGGCTCGCCAGAAACGCGTGCAGCGGATTGTTGGGTAGCATCTCAGACATCGCCAAGAGCAAAAGAGGAAGCGCGAAGACGATCGACACTTTCAGGCGTTTGGTGAAGTCGACAAGCTCAGGGTTTGGGCCCTCGTCTTCGATGGAGACTTCAACCGGTTCGAGCGCCATACCGCAAATTGGGCACGAGCCCGGCCCGACTTGGCGGATCTCAGGGTGCATCGGGCACGTGTAGATCGCG
>DASUEL010000478.1:0-2164 GCA_036275095.1 Bdellovibrionales bacterium | reverse complement strand
ACTTCTTATCGGGAAACGGCGTCGGTACCTTCCCGAACAAATTTTGGAAATACTCGAGCCCGCTCGTGCTGCCTTCGGGACCTATATCTTCGATCACGAGCTTGGAAACACGCCCCGGGTTTTTCGCCGCGAAACACGCCGCGTTTCGGCCGCCCAGCGAGTGGCCAACCAGGTTGATTTTTTGCCAGCCGAGCTCGTCGAGTATGGTCTGGAGATCTTGAGCGTAGTCCTCGGGCTCGTAGCCGCCGTCGGGCTTCATGGACCGGCCATGGCCGCGCTGGTCGTACGCCAAGATTTGGTAGTCGGCCTCAAAGGCCGACATGATTCCGCGCCAGTTGGCCCAATAGCCCAACAGGCCGTGGAGGAATACGAGCTTCGGAGCCCCGTCGGGACCGCTGATTTTGTGGTGAAAGTGCTCTAAATATCCCATAGATCTGATGTTTCTTGGCCCTCTCGGCCCGACGTTCATTGACACTTCGGGTGTAAGAAATTATCCCTGACTCTAATGCAAGTCCAGCAACGCCCGCATCTGCATCGTGATTGGATTGATCACAGCGCTTTAGAAATCGTGGAAAGGCTCCAACGCAAGGGCTTTACCACCTACCTCGTGGGCGGCTGCGTGCGTGACTTGCTCGCCGGCATTCACCCCAAAGACTTCGATATCGTCACCACGGCGCATCCTGAGGACGTACGGGCCATCATTCCGCGCGCGTTCATCATCGGAAAGCGGTTTCGCCTGGTTCTGGTACGACGGGGCGAAAAGCAGTTCGAGGTGGCGACCTTTCGCCGTGAGGCCCGGCCCGAAGAAATTCCCGAAGAGTTCACGACCAACGACAACGTGTTCGGCACTCCCGAACAAGACGCCACTCGCCGCGATTTCACGCTGAACGGGCTTTTCTATGATCCCGTGGGCGACGAACTGATCGACTATTGCCAGGGCCTGCCCGATATCGAGCACGGTATCATTCGCATGATCGGCGACCCGAACGTGCGGCTCAAAGAAGACCCGATCCGCATTCTTCGCGCGCTCCGGCTCGCGCACAAGCTGCACTTCATGATCGAGCCGAGCCTGCGACAGGCGATGAGTGACAACGCGGCCGAGCTTCAGCGCTCGGTGCTGCCGCGGAGGCGCGAAGAAATTCTCAAAATCTTGAAGCTACACGATCCACTGCCGGCGCTTTACGAAGCACACGATCTCGGAATTCTCAAACACGTTGCGCCCACGCTCGATAAGGTTTTCGAAAACCCCGAGCAATGCGAGGTTTTCGAAAATTACATACATCGCATTCACAGCGCCGAGCATGAGCCTGAAACGCCGGTCGAGCTTTTCGGGAGCCTGATTCTCGCGTACTTCCGCGCGGTGATCAGCTCGGATCCCGTCGATCCGTTGTTTTCGCGCGAGCTTTTGAACGACGCCGAAGTGAAGCGCTTCTTCCGTGATGAGCTGGGCATGTCGAACCATGAGCAAATGATGGTGTCGAAGGCGCTTCAGTTTCAAAGCATCTTGAAAGCCGTCGACCGCATTAAAAAGCGCGGCGAGCGGCGGCGCATGGCCGTGATCGGCCACGAAGCGTTTCCGCTCGCGTTGATGTACGCGAAGTACGATCACGCTCTCGACGCCCATGAGCTGGGCTATTGGCAGACGGCATTCGACGCGATGAAACCGCGCCTCGAGGAGCAGAGCGAAGAGCGCGGCGATCGCGGTGGCCGTCGGCCACGCCGGGGCGGGCGCTCACGGCGGGGTGGCCGGGGACGCCGCCGCGGCCCACGCGGCGAGCAGCGAAGACAAGAGCCCGCAGAATAGTAAGCCACTTCAGCACATTTGGTTTTTTGCGTTCACTTCGCGCGCGCGAAGCGGGCAAGATTATCGAACGAGATCCCTGAATAATAAAACTTCAGAATCTCCTGGTAGCCCTGGCCTTTGTCGGCCCGGAGCTTCGCGCCCCACTGTGACATCCCGACGCCGTGTCCGTAGCCATGACCGACGATTTCGATGAGCCCATTGGCCCCCGCGGGCTTAAGCTTCAGCAAATGTGATTGCCGACCGTACATCAGCGCCCGCATGCGAACCCGGCCGTTCTCATCGAGCTTGATCTTCTTGCCCGACTTCAAGACGGCCGTCAGGCTCCAAACCCGGCCCGACTCGCTCTTCTTCAGCACTTCG
>DASUEL010000477.1:0-11129 GCA_036275095.1 Bdellovibrionales bacterium | reverse complement strand
TCGCGGGCGGATAGTTGAGCTCGCCCTTGGGACCCGATGGCGGGACATTGAACTGAGTCAGGCCCAAGAAGGCCTTGCAGTGGCCACACGATATGGCGCAACTCCTGCCGATCAAAGTGGCGGTGGCTCCCGTTGGACCCGTCGCCGATTTCATGATGCGTCCGATGGGCTTGAGCGCCGACGCGACTCGTTCATCCTTCACGCAGCTCTTGGCATGTGGATCCGTGAACGGTGGTGAAATAAACATAGACGTTAGAAGCAACCATGAAAGACCCACCGCGATCCTCCTCTTCAGAATGCGCTCGTGCTCGCCCTGAGCTGAGCCGGCCGGCTCGGGTCCTGTAGCGCCCACTGCCTATCGAAGCAAATGAATTTGATTGCCGGAGCTTTGGTTCCGCACGTCTTTAAACCGCAATCTTTGGGCACAACGGCATGGACCCGCAGGCTGCGAGCGAAGACGACCACACTTCGGCGTCAAAGTGGTCGGGGTGACTGGATGAGCCGCGGCCATCGTGGCCGCGGCCCTCCGCTTCGCTCCGGGCTTCGGCCCTTTGATGGGCTTGGTAAGTGGATCGAACGGTGGGTTCCACCTTGGCGGCGAGGTGAATTCGAACTTAGTGGCCTACGCGCAAAATGGCCATCGTGGCCATTTTGTCGAACCAGCTAACGGTGCTTCGCACCCGCTTCGAAGAACGAACCCAGTCACGCCAACCAAATAAAAAAGGCACCCGGTGGGTGCCTTTTTTATTTGGTCGGGGTGACTGGATTCGAACCAGCGACCTTCTGCTCCCGAAGCAGACGCGCTACCAGGCTGCGCTACACCCCGAACTGACTGAAATGCCTGTAATATTTAAGGGTTATAGCGGAAGGGTGGGCTTGAGGCCAATGAATTCTTGTGGGGGCGGTGCGGTTTTTTGGGGTTCCGGGCTTTCTAATCGAATTGAAAAGCTTCGGGACCGCGGAGGTAGTGAGCTTCGCGGGCCGAGCCCGCGTGCGATCGGCCGTTGCGAGCCTGTCCCGGGACAGGTAACTTGGCGCCTATGGATGATCTCAAGCTTGAGCTTCATGACCGCTGGGATTCGGAAGAGGCGAAGACCATTCTCAACAATCTTCGTGCTTACAATATGGAGAAAACCGGCATCACCGAGCCGCCGCGCGATCTGACCGTCACCCTCAAAGACGGTGAGGGGCGAATGGCGGGCGGGCTTACGGGGCATACCGCCTGGGGTTGGCTGTTCGTGAAACTGTTTTGGGTTTCAGAAACTCATCGCGGGCAGGGGCTGGGCACTCGCTTGCTGGAGGCCGCTGAGCGGGAGGCGCGCGCTCGCGGCTGCGAACACGTGTGGCTCGATACGTTCAGCTTTCAAGCCCGCGGTTTTTACGAGAAGCACGGCTATCGCATTTTCGGAACCCTCGACGATTACCCGCGAGGCCATCGGCGGCACTTCCTCCACAAAAAACTGGAGGGGAATAACAAATGAATGTTCGACTTGCCTTACCGCTAGCGTTCTACGGCGTGCTCGTGACCGGTTGCTCCAGCATGAGAGCCGTACCGACGCCAATGCTGGTGCAACGTGATCTTCCTGGAGCTTGGGACTCCGGCCGCTCGAAAATGCAGATCTTTTGTTCCGGCGCCTTCAGCTTCGAGCGGCCCGACGTCGGAAACATCGTCGACTACAATCGAAATCAATCCGGCTCGGTCATCAACGAGCTCCGCGACGACGCGTTCGTCGTGGGGCCGATCACGAAGTCGGTCTACAAAGTTCAGCGGTGGCCCGCCCGCAACGGTGACGCCGTTCAAATGACCGTCGACGACGACGTTTACACGCGGACTCACGATTACGATTGCCAATAGGCGGCACGCCCGGGGACCTGGCCCATGGACCAGAAATAAGCGGCACTCAGGCGCACATTGAGGCCCGAGCTAGACGACTGTCGCGCGGTTTTCTATCGTTTGGTCGAGGGGTTCAGATCATGAAGCTTGAGACCGTTCGCGCGCTCGCGCAATCGCTGCTTTTCGCATCCTCATTGTTACTCGCACGCACGCCGGCTGTCGCGGCCGAGACAAAGCCGTATCTCATGGCCGTGCTGGGCGATTCGATTCCCGCGGGTTTTCTCGCGAACACTCATCTTCTCGGCGGCTTCATTCCCGTTCCCGAAAAAGGAAACTTCGGCTGGCCATCGAGCCCGAAAGATCTGCTCGAAAACAAGCGCACGCTCTCTTGGGCGTCGGGCACGAAACAGCTCTCGCATTTCGTTTTTTTGACTCACTACTTGAACCGCACCGAGCCCGGCGCGAAGCTCGAAGTCGCCAATTTCGCGAAGTTCGGCGCGCAAACCAAAGATGTGATCGGCCAGGCTAACCAGCTAGCGGAGGCGCTCGCCACCGGCAAGTATCGCTCACTCAAATATCTGGTCTTAATGGTGGGCGTGAACGACATGTGCGCGCTCGAGCCGCAGGGCGGGATTCCCGAGGACCAAGTCGCCTCGAATCTAAGCACCATCTTTTCGAAAATCGCGGAAACCAAGCAGGACGAGCCCATTCGTATTCTCTTCGTCGGCATGGGCCGCGTTGCCGACTTGGGCAAAGACTTCATCCGCAAGAACAAAACGTACGGCGGAATGACCTGCGGAAAATGGTACGACTCGGTCGTCGACTTATGCCGTCAGTTCACGACTTGGAAAACGCCCGACGAATACCAATCGCTTCTCAAATACATCGCTAAACGAAATCAAAATTTGAAAGAAGCCGGCGAAGAAGCCATGCGCCGGCATTCGCATTTGAAGGTTCACTTCTCGAGCCAGCATTACGAGGCGCCTGTGTTTCCGCAGGCCCTCGCCCACGACTGCTTTCATCCAAACCGCGAGGCACAGGCCGTGCTCTCGAGCCGCACCTGGGCCGAGCAGCCCTGGTTCAAGTAGCGCCGGGGCAGACTCCCTTACCTTGAATGCTGACGTGCGTGCGCAGCTGCTCCGCGGTCGACGGCAACAGGCGTATCAGCACGTATGGCTCCTGATTGGCGGGCGAGTTGTTGTCGCGCTGAACCCATTCGACGTAAATATGATCCTTACCGACGGCCCTCGCGTAAAAGCGCTGCTCTTCGTGTTGACCGGTGGCTTCCATGTATTCGGGTTCGTCGCCGCTCGAGGCGACGTCATCGATATGGAAGTCGAATGTCGCCGGCTCGGCTCGGCCCAGCAGCTTCAGCCCGATGTGAAACGTTTTGGGCTCGCTCTTGCTTTGAGGCGTGCTCGGCAAATGCAGCTTGAGCGAAAACGTCTGCGGGCAGTCCTTCACCGAGCGGCATGCGGTACTGTGGCCTTCTTTGAAAAAGTCGGTGGGGCGCGACTTGTAGCTGCGCACGGCTTTATGCTCGCCGCCCAGGCGAACGAGCAGCTCCGGCAAGTCACCTAATCGTTCGTTGATTTCGCTGATCGTGGCGCACGGAGCGCCGGCGGGCGGCGGCGGGGGCGGCGTGGCCGGCGCCTTCTTTTTCGGAGCCGTGCTGCAGGCCGCGGCCACAAGCAATGTCATTACGAGAAACCGGGTCATGTTTACCTGCCTTGTTTTTTCAATCTTGGCACCCTTTCAGGATTTTTCAACCGCCCGTGAGGCTCACCTCGGCTCTGGGCGCCCTGTTTTCGGTTCAGCGCGCCGCGGTTGATCCCGAACGTTGCCTTTGGCAGACTAGCGTCTTCGATTATTCAAGGAGGGGTCATGAAAGTTTTGATTCTAACAGCGGCCGCATTTTTGTCCTCGCAATTCGCCGCCGCGAGCATCTCGCAGGTCGATGACGTCACGCAGGTCGCGGGCCAATACGCGGTCGCGCCTTCGCAGCTTTTGGCTCCCGCCGATGTCAAAGCCGCCGACGCCGACAAGGGCGTGGTCAAAGGGCCGGAGCGGATCGTGCCGGTTCAAGGCGAGAAGAACCTCTTCTTCTTATACGGAAGCCGCATCGTCTATTTGAAGAAACAGCCGGCCGATAAAGTGGCACGCGCGTTCGAAATGACCAGTGAGCTGCCCGTTCCGCCGCCGGTCGAAAAAGTCTGGAACATCAAAAAGAACTCGGTCGCCGCGAATCACGAGCTGACCACCTACGACGTACGGGCCTCGCAATCGAAGCTCGTCGTGAAAGTCACGACCAACTGCAAGGGCGCGACCCACGCCGTCGTCGTTTCGGAGGCCGAGCGCATCGTTCAGAACAAATGGGAAAATTGCGTCGACGCCGAAGACGCGAACAAACAATGGTATCCGAACGGCTGGCAGTCGAACCGCGTGTACGATCTCGGCGGCGGCGTGACGGCCGTGCTCATTCACAATATGATGGTCATTCGCCGGCACAAGATCGGCTTCATCACGCCGAGCGAAGAGCAGATCTTCGAGATGGCGATGAAGGCTTCCGAAGACACGCTCGCCGGCTACCTCAAACGCCTCAAGTGATCGCGTTTGAATGCGCGGCCCGCCGCGGGCCGCTCACTGCGTTTTGCGCAATTCGATCTCGTTTTTGTAGACCGCGGCGCTCGCGCGCGGAACGCGCTTGAGGTTGTCGTCGTACTTGATCTCGACGAGGCCAAAGCGCTTCTCATAACCTTCGAGCCATTCGAAATTGTCGAGCAGGCTCCAAAAATAATAGCCTCGCACATCGGCACCGGCTTTCAGAGCGCGATCGAGCGACGCGAGATGATCGCGAATGAATTGCGGGCGCCGCGAATCAGCCGCGTCGGCCAGCCCGTTTTCGCTGATCACGAGCGGGAGATTGAACTCCGATGCTTTTTTCAACAGCCGCTCGATGCCGTTCGGATAGATGATCCAGCCGTTGTCGCCAGCCGTTCCCGGAGGAGACAGCCACGTTACGCCCAAAGGACTGATGAGGCTCTTCTTGATGAGATAACGCGAGTAATAGTTGATGCCGATCCAATCTTGCATCGGGCCCGCGTTCGTGGGCAGGTCGGTGGCGGGCAGAGCGCGGTCGACATCGCCCAGCACGACACGCGCGAGACTCTTCGGAAACTTCAGCTGCAGCCGCCCCGTTTCGACCGCGCGAACGAAAGCCCAGCTCGCCAGCTCCTCGACTTGTTGGGCGACGAGCACGTCGCCCGGGTTATTCGGGTCGGCCGGGTCGAAAATTTGCGTGAAGTACGCGATGCCGACCCCGCGAAGGCGGCCTTGGGCGTCGCGCGCGTTCTCAGGCACGCCTTGAACTTGGTGAATCATGTGCGCGGCCATGCGGTGGGCGCGCGCCATGTTCCAGGCGACGTCGAACGCCTTCCATGGGTTGCGCACCAGCGGCGGAATCTTGCCGATCATGTAGCCGCCGCCCACTTGAATGACCGGCTCGTTGAACGTGATCCATAAATCGCAGAGATCGCCGAGCTCGCGCACCACGTGTTCGGCGTAACGCAAAAACCACTTGGGGCTTTCGGAATTCGTCCAGCCGCCTTGTTCGTGAAACCACTTGGGATGCACGAAGTGATGAAGCGCGATCATCGGCTTGATTCCATGATCGCGCATTTTCATAAGAACCGCGCGGTAGTGCCGAATGACTTCTTGATTGAATTGCCCGGGCTGGGGCTCGATTTTCTCCCACGCGACGGAGGTGCGAATCGTCTGCAGGCCCAAGTCTTTCGCGATCTGAAAGTCTTCGCCGTAGCGGTTCCAGTGGTCGATGGCGATGTCGGTGGTGTCGCCGTTTTTGATGTTCTTCTTTTTGCCGATGCGGCCATGCTCGAAATCGTGCCAGTCGCTGTTGTTTCCGCCGCCGGCGAGCGACCCTTCGGTTTGATGGGCCGAGAAGGCGGCTCCCCACAGAAAACTAGCCGGGTACTTGGGTGGCGTGTCGCCAAGTGCCGTTCCGGCTATCAAAAGGAGAATGAAAATGAGTGTGTGCATGAGCTGCCCCTCCATGACGATCGAGCCATAGAGTTCTGCTTATTTCGGGGCTCAGATGGCGTCAATGAAAACGGCCAAGCTTGGGCCGCGGCCTAACGCTTCGGGCCGCGGACGTTGTGGCGCAAAAAAAGACGGGCTTCTGGGGAAGAAGCCCGTCGCACGAAACGGCCTGACCCCTTTTGGGGATCAGGCCATCGCATCCTAGATTGATTACGGTAAGTTGCTCGCGAGGATATTCAGCAGGCGCGAGTGGTACGGCTCGTCTTTCAAAGCGCCGCTCAGGTAGCCTTCGAGAACCTGCACTTTGTAGGTGTAGGCTTTCTTTTCGGCGTCGGTGGCCTCAGCCGGCGCTTGCGCGTTCGGATCGGCCTTGAGTGCCTTCACGATCACCTGGAGCTTCTCGTTCGGAACCTGCTTGAGGTCGCGAATCGTCTTAAGCGCGTTGATCGACATGTTCGCCACCGCATTTTCGCCGAACGCGTAGTAGATCGTCGTGCCGACGCGAATGTGATTCACGTTCGACGGCAGGTCGGTCTCTTTCACGATCGCGCCAACTTCGAAGAGCTCGAGCACTTCGCGGGCTTGCGCCTCGTGCAGCGTGCTCTTGATGTTGCGGCGAAGCGACCGGACCATCTCTTTCACGAACGGCACTTCATATTCGCGCTCGCGCGGATTGAGATTGTTGTTTCCGATCTCGAGGTACTTCGCTATCCCTAAATCGAGCGGGCGGTTGATGATGTGCGTGTCCGACAACGAGTAGCGCACGCGGCCCGTGAACGTTTTTCCGTCTTGCGAGCGAAAGGTCACGGGAGCGGTGATATCGTCGGCGAAAAGCTGCAGAATCGTCGCCATCGTCTGCGGCATGGTCTTCGAGTCGTTCAGGAAGTTCTCCGTGTAACGATCGAAGATGCTGCTTCCGAGCTCGCGCTTGAACAGGTAGCGGAGCGCCAGCATCTTGTCGACCCAGATGCCGCGGATGTCGATCTGGTCGGCATACGGGTTCTCGCTGAGCTTCGATTTCTTCGACTGGAACGGCTTACCGGCTTGGCCGGCCACCATGAACTCGGGGCGCAAGCCTTCCATTTCAAAGCAGTCGGCCGCGCGCGGGTCGATCTGGCTGACCGGAACCGCCGCCAAGATCTGCGTCGGGTTCGCTTTGGTCGAGATCGCGCACGTCACATCCGGCGTCCTCAAGATATTGAGGTACGTCTGAGCCGCGGCATCGACGCCTTTACGGATGTCTTTCAAGAACTCATTCGTCTCCCACAGCTCGGGTGGAATGTTGAACTCGTTGTTCAGCCGCTCGTAGAGCTCGAACATCAAGCGGAGGCTGCGCAGGTTCATGTCGACGCGGGCCAAATGGCCGCCTTCGCCGAACAGGCTGTAGTTGCGCAGATTGTTCCGCATGTAGCGCCGTCGGTAATCGCTCTCGTACGTGCGGGCGAAGTGCGTGGCGATCTCGCCTAGGGTCGTGCCCTCGTCGAAGCGTTTGCAGCCCGGGTTCGCGTCGACGTGCTCGTCGGTGCAGAACTCGTACGGCTTCACCGTCACTTGACCCTCTTGCTCCTCGGGCTTGCCGCCGTTGAGCGACTTCTTGAGGTCTTGCAGAGTGTGCGGAACTTGCTTGATCGTTCCGTCGCTCAGCTCGACTTCGCGAGAGAGAGCGAAGCGGAGCGCCGCGATGTCGTACTTACCCATTGTGGGCAGCTCGTTGAGGCTGCTGTAAGGGTAATCCATGACCGAGGCGAACTTGATGGGCTGCTTGATACCCATCTCATTGAGCTCTTCGATCGTGTAGAAGTTGCCTTTGTCTTCCGAGCCCGCGAAGTTGTGGCGCAAGCCCAGGTTGTGGCCCAGCTCGTGAACGAGTGTCGGAACCCACACGTAGGGCACGAGAATCTCGAGAACTTTCTCTTTTTCGGAGTCGGTGAGCTCATCCCATGGCTTCAGAGGGCCTTCGAGCAGGTCCTTCAGCTCGCCCAAGCCGTACTTGATGGCGTCGCCGAAGTTGAAGAGCTCGGCCGGGTAATAGCAGTGTTCGGACATCGCGTTCAGGCGATCTTGAAGGCGCGACGAATCGGCCGTGTTCTTGTGGTACGCGTGAATCTCTTTCGCGAGCTTGTCGATATTGACAGGCTTCACGAAATCTTTCGAGCGCGAAACGGCCGGCAGGCGCGCCTTCACGGTGCCTTTTTCGGAGCGAATCGGGTTGAGAAGGGCCACCGGGACGGCGTTCGTCTCGTCTTGGCTCACGCCCGCGATGTTGAACTTGATCTCTTGCGACTGCTGAGGCTTCGTGTCGGCTTGCGCACGCATGTTCTCGACGAACTCATTGTAGGTCGAGCGGATCGTCGTCTTGATCGTGCCGAGGTACATCACCGTGCGGGCCGAAACGATTTCGCCCGTATCGGGGTTCGCGGCCGACGGGCCGTAGCCGATCACGCGCGCGGCGAGCGGGTCGTCGACGAGCACGATCATGTTGTTGCGCAGGTCACCCGGGTTTTTGCCGGAGGGGTCGCGCAAGTCGATCTTGAGCGGCTTGTGCGGCGTCGCCTTGGCCAGGGCCTGGTTGATCGAGGCCACGGCTTTCTTCGTCGCTTGCATGAGCTTCGGATATTTTTTGAAGCTGTCGCTCAGATGATAGACGATCGTGCCGCGATCGGGGCTCCAGCGATTCATATAAGTGATTTTGCCGTCGACCACGTCGCGGTTGTCGACGTCGAGCGACTTCACTTCGGTCGTGAAGAAGCCGAAATCGTTTTCGTCTTTTTGCGGGTAAACGATCGGCTTATAGTTCGGCGACGCCAGTGACGAGACCTTCACGAGTGAGTGATGGTACACGCTGCTGAACGTGGCGTCCGATAGGCTCTCGGCCGAGTCATCTAAGCAGGGCAGGCTAGCCGTGAAGCTCTTTTCAACCGAGACGTCGAGCGAGTCAGCCTTGAGCTGGTAGCCCAGAAACTGCGTGCCCGACTCTTTGTAGCAGCCGCCCATGAAGATGTAATTGTCGATCTCGACGGGCAAAATCGGAACCTGGACGAATTTAATGGCCGAGTAGTCGGCGCGGAACTTGGATTTTTTGTCCCACTCGATCTTCTCGTTGGATTGCTCCTTGTTGGTGCATTCGCCGAAACGGTCGGAGGCGCACTCGTAATCGAGATGCTCGACCGGAATTTCAAACACGACTTTTTCATTCGTCGGGTTGTCCTTGAAGCGCGGATCGCGCTCGACCTCGACGACCTGAAGCGCGTGCTCGGCCCATTTGAATTTCACGAGTTTCTCGGAGCTCATCCAGAACGGGCGAGCCGCCGTGCTCGTGCGAGTCGACTCACCGTAAGACGCCACGTACAAGTACTGAGCCTTCGTGTCGATGACCGCTTTGTCTTCGACCCGAAGCTTCGTTTCGTACACGTACGGCGACTCTTTGGTGCAACCCGTGATTGCAAGACCCAGAATCAGTGCCAGTAAAACCTTTGGGTGCTTCATGGACTTTCCCCCTTCCATATGACCCGTAACCCCTTCAGGTTCACCCGTGGGCGAACCCAATTTCCCTAACGTCAGTAAACGTAGTTCAATCCCAAATAAATGACCGAGTCCTCATCGTCGAACAGCTTGATGTTCGAGTCGCGCAGGTTCGGCCTGAGCGCGTCGCCGCTGTTCGAGTGCCCGATGTCGATGCTGAACCCTTGGCCCGCGTCGATGTTGATCTCTTCTGAGAGATCGAACTTCTGGCGCTGAAAATTTCTGTACGTGCGCGAGATGATGTATTCGCCGCCGAGCGTGGCGGAGACCCTGTTCGTGAGCTTGTAGCTGCCCTTGAGCAGGTTGCTGTAATTCCATTCAATGTTGGGCGAGCCGTTTCGATCGAGCACCTGCTCGTGAATGTTGCGGCTGATGGCCAGGCGATAGAGGCCGCTCGCTCTACCGGTTTCGAGCGCGAGCGACGCTTCGGCTGCGAGACCGCCTTGGAGGCGGTCATCCTCGCGCGCTTCACGGTTCGTCGGCAGGCGAACGGCGACGAGCGGCGCCAGGCTCAGAATGCGGCTCAGCGGAATGGCCGCGTACGAGAGCGAGATTTTCGTATTGGTGATCGTGTTCGGCTCCTCGCGGTTTTCGAAATCGCGCGTGTAGACGGCGAGGCCCGCGAGCTTGAGCTTTTCGGAGAGTTTTACGCTCGGGCCGACCCAGAGCTCGGTGGCCGTTTGCTTCGACGGATCGTTCGGCGAGCTGTGCAGCGAGGATTTGCCGACGACTGACAACGAAAGGCCGAGCGTTTTCGAGGCGGGCGCCTCGATGACGTCGGTGGTGGTGGTGGCGATCTCTGAAACGGTCGCCGCCGAATTTTGCGCCAGCCGCATGTTCGCGGCGTTCGGAGCACGGGAGATCACCGGTGCGGGGCTTGCGCCTTGGGCTTTCGCGGCCTTCGTGATGGCGCGCAATGAAGCGGCCTTCGGCATTTGACCTGAAAGGCCCATCGAGCTCGGAAGGCCCGCTTCAGTTTGCGCGGCTGCCGGAACGCTGTCAGCTGGCGATTGCGCTGTAGTGAGATTCGGATCTTCGGCTATCGCGGCCGTTCCGGCTTCAACGGCGACGGCTGACGTTTGTTTGATCGTGAGCGAGTCTTTGACGGCCCAGACGGCGGCAGCGGCTCCGACGATCATGATTGCGACGAGAACGGACTTGATATTAAACATCGTCTCCTCCCCAAAGAGACTTAAGGTCCCGAGTGGCCTACCCCAGACAACCCGGCTCGAGCTTCCGGTTAAAACGGAACTCAAGATTTCGAAGAGACGTTGCGCGAGTCTTCGAAAACCATCCGCGCTGGCAAAACCATTGCGGATGATCGAGGACCTATTCCAAAAAGGAGGCCAACTTTTCACAACCTTAAATGCTCTTAAATCGCGTAATAGAGGACAAAGCAGAGCCAAAAAGACCTATTAAGCTCTGAAGGTGGGGCCAAAAAAGGGCATGAACATTTTCAAATGGATTTCGTTGATGGGTACCTTCAACGAATTTAATCGCAAGTCACACCCATCCCACAGATTCCAAGAAAGTCTAAATCCAAAACCCTCACGGGTAGTTCCTGAGCACCAGCACTTAAGACGGCTCAGAAACCGGCCTACAAAGCCGTTGGAGCGGTCATTGTTTCAATTTGAAGGCTCGGGGCGAGGTGTATCTAGAAGTGGATCGACGCGGGGAAGCCCGAAGGGCCGAGCCTCTGGAAGAGGCGAGCCTGCGG
>DASUEL010000476.1:0-7149 GCA_036275095.1 Bdellovibrionales bacterium | reverse complement strand
TTCGCGCGCGCCGAAGTTCGTGGCCGCGCGCATCCTGCATTAACATGAAATGAATGGGTGCATTGTCGCGGTACGTTTGCCGTAGCTTCGGGCTGCTCGTGTTCGTTTTCGTTCCTTCGCTCGCGTCGGGCTCATCGGTGCGCTATGCGGTCGACGACGTCCTTCTGCAGATCCTTCCGAATCAGAGCGCGCCCGAAATCTACAATCTCGACAAAGATGAAGTGATCGTTCCGCTTGCCAAGCTGCCGCCGGGCGCTCCGGCGCCCGGGGAATATGAGGCCGTCGAAGCTCAACGGCAGAACGGCCAGCCGCTGCTGCTTTGGTTCAAGAAGGACCCCACGCTTTACAAAGACGTGCGCATCGAAGATCTGTACATCGAGGTGCAGCCGAAGTGGAAGACCGACGAAGCGACGGTATTTTCCCTTCCGGGAAAGTCCCATCTCGACTGCGCGAAGCCCGCGAAGATCAAACCGTGCATCGCTTGGCCGAAACGCGGTACGCAGCTGAAGTTTCTGAATGCGAAACTCGTGGAGTCGATCGACCCTTCGGACCAAATCATCAAGTGGCGGCTTTTTTACCGCGTCTCTTACGCTTACAAAAATCGCCTCGGCAGAAACGTTTCCGGCACGGGCTGGATTCTCGCTGAGGATGTCATCGCCGAGGAGCGACGTGCACAGAGCGTGGCGGTCGCGTCGCCCGCTCCGCAACAGCCTCCGCCGACGGAGCCGCCTCCGGCCGCGAAACCTCCAGAGCCGAAAACCGAGCTGGATATAGTCATCGACAAGCTGTCACCGCATATCGGTGAGTGCGTCGTCGCGGCGGGGCGGCCGATTCGTCTTTCCACCTTGAATCCGGTGCGCAGCACGGCCTTCAGTGAAACGCTCTTGAAGCATTGGCGGCAGACCAATTTCGGGCCGAATGGCAAGATCCCCGAGATCGAGTATAAGGGGAAGAGGGTGACCAACGATCAATGGATCGCGATCGACGCTTTGGCTCGAACGATTTACGGCGAGATGGCGACCTGTAACATGGCATCGGGGTCGGGCTATTTGATGGCGGTTGCGAAAGTCATTTTGAATCGCGTGCAAGAAGCGAGAACCTGCAAGGGGCGACGATCGTTGTTCATGTGCAGCAGCGGTGGCCGCGACCGGTTGGCGTGCAATAAACTCGACGACGCGAGCCTCGTGAACGACATCACGCATGTGATCGTGAAGCCGTATCAGTTCTCCGTTTGGAACAACAACCGCAAGAAAGACCTTCGCCGGGTTTTGTGCCCATCGGGCCGTGAGCGAGAGCAACGGGCGTTAAAAGCCGGCACCGCCGTGCCCGCGCATTACGATATCGACAACTGGCGCGACAGCTTCAAGATCGCGGTTGAGGCCATATTGGATGAAGAGGTTTTCAAACAAAAGACGTCCGAGGTGACGGCGACCTATTATGTCTCGGGTGCGGCCCGGATCGGCGGCATGGTCAAGATCCGGCAGGCACCGACCGTGCTCGGGCAGCATCTTTCGAAAGGAAGCTGCATCAAGTTCATGAAACCGGCGAAGGCGTCGGTCTGCAAGCCCATCGAGTCGGCTGAAGTACCCCCGATCGGCGAGGATGAGGAGGCCGGCGAATGAAACATCTGCTTTTTACGATCGCACTGATGACGGCCGGTCCCGGCTTCGCCGCCGCAGAGGTACCCGATTTCAATCCCGAGACCGAGCCGAGCGCCGAGGAAACCGCCGCGCCACCCGTGCGCCCGCACATTTCCGAAGAGGAGTGCAAAGCCGTCGAGCTCGGAGACCTAAAATTCAGAGCGCGCACCGAAAGCGGGAATCTGTACGTGGCGATTCAGCAGGGAGACAAACGCGTCGGGCGGTTCGACCCGCTTTTGGACGGCCCGGGAAGCAAGTGTTTGAAACTCAAAGAGTTCAAAGACGAAAAGATCATCGCGCTCGAGCTTTGCCATGGCCTGGCCGGCACCAGTGTGCTGGTCGAGCGCCACTCGCTTTTGATTTTGAAGCTGGAGGGGCGAAAGCTACGCGTGATCGGCGACGTCGACCTCAAATATACCGAGCGCGAGGGCGATTCCTTCAGGAGCGAATTCGACCGGAGCTATAAGCTCAAGCGCAAAGACGGACGGATCGTCGTCACGACCAAAGAGCGCAACACCAAACGGGAAACCACCTTTCAGTTTTAGGTCTCAACAGCCGCTGCCTGGACCTTGGCCCGGGCTCTCACGCAGGGCGTGATTGCCCCCGCCTTCGCGCGTATAATCAAATCATCCCCATAGAAAGCTCTCCGTGAACCGTTCTCTGAGATTCGCCGTCTATGACGGCTTTTTTTACAGCTTGATGGTTGGCTTCGGCGAAACCTACCTGTCGGCGTACGCCATTTTCCTCGGCGCCGACAACGCCCAGCTCGGCGTTCTTTCAGCATTGCCTCCGTTCATCGCGGGGCTCTCTCAGTTATTGACCGTGCGTCTCATGAAGCGTTTCCAGTCTCGGCGCAAGCTTTTGTGCGCGCTGGTTTTCTTGCAGGCGTTTGCCCTCATTCCGGTTTGTTTCGCGCATCTGATTCCGGGATTCAAAGTCGAATCGTACATTCTCTCGGTGATCCTCTTCATGTCACTCGGCGCGATCGGGGGTCCGATTTGGAACAGCTGGATCGGCGATCTCGTGTCGCCCGAAAAACGCGGCCAGTACTTCGGCATGCGAAACCGCGTGATCACGATCGGCACGTTCGCCAGCATGATCGCGGCTGGCTACACGCTTCGCTACTTCAAGGAGCTCGGAATCGAAGTCGTCGGTTTCTACGCGATTTTTGCCTTGGCGTTCGGGGCGCGCTTATTCAGCTGCTAGTGCCTCGCGCAAAAAGCCGACCTGCCGCAGCCGCCCGTCACGGCCGTGGCCGAGGGCTTCTGGAAGTTCGCCCGCCAAATCTTCAAGCGCAACCAAGGCATCCTGATTCTCTACATGAGCTCGATCAATTTCGCGGTGTTTCTGTCGGCCGCGTACTTCGCGCCTTACTTGCTTCGCTCGCTTGAGTTCTCATACACGACGTACACGCTCGTGATCAGCGGTGTGGCGCTCACGAAATTCATGACTTCACCGTTTTGGGGCGAGGTTTGCGATTTGCTTGGCAGCCGGCGCGTGCTCCGTTGGACGGGGTTCTTGATTCCGTTTTCGACCGTGCCCTGGATTTTTACGGGCGATCCGATCGCGCTCTTCATGTCGCAATGTTTTTCGGGATTCCTGTGGGCGGGCTACGAGCTTGCGACATTCAACTTTCTGCTCGACGCGACTCAGCCGAGCGAGCGCGCCCGCATCACGAGCTATTCCAACATGTTCAACAGCACGGCCGCCTTGCTCGGCGCTATCACCGGAGTGATACTGGTTCATAACGGGCCCGAGATATATCACCAGTACGGGTTCATCTTTGCCGTTACGTCGTTCGTGCGGATGGCCGCGCTCATGATTTTCACCCCGAAGCTCAAAGAGGTTCGTGTGATTTCGCCGGTGCGTACCCGCGACGTCTTGATAAAAGCCTCGGGCTTCAAATCCGCGGTCGGTCTGACTTCGCGCCTCGTCGTTTTGAACGGCCGCAAGGCTTCGTTCATGGCGCTTCCAAAGAGGATAAATCCGCTCAAGTGGAAGATGCGAAAAGGCGAGCGGCGCACCGGCACCGGCTCGTAGTCACTCGCATTGGAATGAGGATGAGACCGTATAGTCTTTCGTGTAGACGACGGTGAACGTGGCATTCACGCCGCTCGGTGCCTTCACATTCATCACGAACTGAAGCGTCTGCGCCCAGAATTCCATTTTCAAGGGCATGGCTTGCTTCGGCGTGATCAGCCGCATGCCGAGCGTCTGTGGATTCTGGTCGGCACCGAGGCCGACGGCATAATGGCCCCTTGAGGCGCTTTCACAAAACGCGATCGCTCCGAAAAAGCGGGTGGCGTTTTCGTGGTCCATCGGCTGCGGGTTCGCGACGCAGGCTTTGACCAGCTGGTCACCGGGCAAGCAGGTGACGACGGAGCTGTTGTCCGCGCGGGCGGTAAGGGTCGACAAGAGTGCGAGGGCAATAGCAATCAGCTTCATGTTCAGGTCCGCCTCCGGTGTGAGGATTCGCAGAGCAAGCGGCGGGCCCAAGCCTATTCCCATTTGTTGAAGCTGATAAATAAAAACCTGAAATCCTTTCCGGTTTGTCTACAAAACGCCGGCATGAAATTGCGGGTGCCGTAATTCGGCGCAAACGAAGTCACGGCGCGTGTTTGCGCGCGCGTGACCTGCGAAGCTTGACGTTAAACGGATGGCGCGCCTTTGGGTCCGGAGGGCTTTGGCGCCGTGGGCGCCTGCGGGCTCGCGGCTTGCGGAGCCGGAGCTCCGCTTTGGGGCGCGGGGGCGCCTTGAGGCGCGGCGGCGGCCGGTTTAGGTTGCGGCTTGGGGCGAGGCTTTGGCTTCGGCATCGGCGCGAGCTTCAGCAAGTCCTCGGCGAGCTCCACCATCGGCTCGTGCGGATAGAGCTCGACATGAATGTGATAATGGTGCGAGTTGGGATAGCGCTTACCGCGAATGGTCTGCCGGTTCAGGAGGCGAATGTAAGTGACGGGCCGGCCGGCGGTCTTTCGCTCTTCGACGATGCGTTTGTAGTCCTGGCTTTGCGTGATGGCTTTCATGATATGCGGATCATTGAAGATGATCGTTTTCACCTCGGGGCGTTTGATCAGCTCCCAGATGAGCTTGTGATTCATGTCGCGGTTGTAGACCGATTTGTCGCGATTCCACCAGTACGTCATGGAGCGCGTGCCGGGCAGCGGCCGCAAATCGAAGGCGAAACCCGCCATATGGCTGCAGTGATTGTCGATCCGGTGCTCGGGACTGGTGGTGAGTGACGTGATCGTGAGTGGTGCTTTGATCTGATCGTATACGCTGCGGGTGAAGTTATCGAGAAAGTCGAGCAGCATGGGCGCCGCGAACATTTCGACGGTCGATTCTTTGATCTCGGCTTCTTCGGCGGCGCTGAAGGGCTGCGTTTCGTTTTCAGGCGTATCCGTGAGCTGGTCGGTTTCGCTGTCGTCCCACTCTTCACCCAGTACGCGCAAAAGCTCGTCGCGGCTGAACTCGAAAAACGGAGACCGGTCGCGAATCATTTGAAACCCCTGATAAGGGAAGAGCCCGGAGTTCTGAATCCAGCGAACCATCGCGTTCGTGCGAAACGTCTCCATGGTCTTGCACCGGCGCTTTCTCGGCCGGGCGACCGCGGCCCGCATCTCTCTTAGCTTTTCGGGCGAGCTTTGAATCTGACTAATCTGGGTTTGCCAGGGATGCTCCCGGCCTTGAACGGCCGCAGTGGTCCCTAACGCCAGTAGCAGGATCGAACTCGTGATCGCTTTCTTCATTGGTCCCCTCCAATTCAGCAATCTACGGGCCTGAGGCGCCGCGTTAAATTTGAACTGACCGTCGTATCACTGTTCTGAAAACCGACACATTGAAGTCTTTACAGGGTAGGAGGTAAGCGCCTGAAAGGACTGAGGTTGAAGACTTCAATTTTCGGGTGGGATTGTAAGCGTTTCCTAAGAAATCGCCCTACAGCCGGCTCTTCGGCACGGCTTTCCAGGTTTTCAAAAGCGCGCATTGCTTCGGATACTCGAGGCGGTAGGGGCCCACGCCTTCAACCGCAAGCGGCTGAAACTTCGAGTAGCGGCTCGAGGGCTTCGTATCGCCATGGGTAAAAAACAAGACGCGTAGATCCGGCTTCGGCCGTCCCGCAATTTTCCAGGGGTAGAGCGCCTGATAAACAGGCCGGTTGAGATACATTTGCGCCGCGATTTCCACGGCCCATTTCCAGATTTCTTCGTGCTCCTCGGACAGCCGTTCAGCGGGCCCGACAAAAACGTTCTTGTTGCGCTCGTTGCGAGGGCAAAGTGAGTTGAAGAGCGCGCCGTTGAGTTTGTAGGGCCGGCCGCGGCGATTTTTGATCGCGAGGTCCCAGTTGTTGAATTGGCCCGAGCGCGAGACGACTTGTTCCATGATCGGCAGCTCCGACGGCTGGCCGAAGTCGCGGGTCCCGCCGTGCGTGCCAGAGCCGACGGCTTCGGAGCGGTCGGCGATCAAACGGCCGACGGCTTCGAAGTGGCCGGGGCGGTACTCGTCTTCTTTCCAGTCGAACTGGCAGCCCTGTACCTCGCCGTACAGCGTACGAGCGACGGCGTCGATCGCGCGCAGGTCGCGGTTGTCGAGCACGCGGCCTGACGGCAGCCGGATCGAGGCTTGCCGCGCGCGCTCCCAGTGGGGCGCGAAGTGGCGGTCGTAGCCGGAGCCGTTGCGGGGTTTGAGCTTGTTCCATTGCTTGGGCGTTACGATGCACGCGCCGATGTGCGGAGCGATCAGATCGGTCGCGGCGGCGTCGGCGCCCAGAATCTGCTGTGTGAGATGTCTGAGGTGCAAAAAGTCGAAGCCGCGCTCGAGCTCCTCGGCTTGCGGAAGTTTTTTGAGAGTCCCGATGTTTTTTGGCGGTGCCCAGGGGCGAAGGCGGTCTTCGCGGATCCACGCGCGCCCGCGGCGAACGCAGTCTGCGTCCTCGTTCATCGCATGCTCGAGCTCCGCGAGGCTCATCGCCGAGCGCAAATGTTCGTCGACCGAGAGGCCGCTCGGGAGCGGACGTGCCTTCCACGCTTCGCAGCGGGGCGAAAGGGTCGGGGCGAAGTAGGCGTAGTCGAATTCCATCCACTCGCGGCCATCGCGATCGAAAACCTTGAGCGCCGGCGTTCGGGTCAGGAGCGCGCTGTCGTTAGGCCAGGCCGATATCGTGCCGCCGACACGGGTCCAGGCGGCGACGGTTCCATCGGGACGCCATTCGGGGAGCTCGTTGGCGGAGCTCTCGAGTGCGCAAAACGCGAAAATCAGAGTAAATAGGCGCGCGATCACGTCTTTTTATCGGACGCGCGCGCGCCGTGCCTGACGCGACCTCCGCTTAGAAATCCAGCTCGGGGTCGGGCTTTGGTTGGGGCTTGAACGACTTTTTGTTTTGTTTGGGCGGGACCTTCAGCAGGCCGAGCAAATCACCGACCTGACGGACCCAAACCACCTTCTTCAGTAGACGCGGCTCTAGATTCGCGACGTGTTTCTCGTTCGCGCGGGGAACGAAGAAGCGTTCGAACCC
>DASUEL010000475.1:0-11835 GCA_036275095.1 Bdellovibrionales bacterium | reverse complement strand
AAGGCATCTTGTTTGCCCTATGACTCCCATAAGGAGTTTAAGTCATGAAAACCGCCCTTCAAATTATCATGCTTTGTGGCTTCCTGGCGCTCACGGCCTGTAATTCGAAGCGACCCCAATCGGGCTTCCGGAGCCGCGACATTCCCCGCGGGCCCGTCGAGGATATCGGCGGCAATCCGGCCTCAAAGCCCTGCGGCGATACGTGCGCTTGGGGCAAGTTTTACGGCGAAAACTCCTCATCGGGTTTCGAAGAGCAGGCTAAAAATTTCGCCTCAGTCAGCGTTCCGCGCGACGAGATCGGCTACATCGATTACAACTTCAGCGGCACCGAAACCGGCGTTTGGTTTTGGGGCGAGATTCCGCTCCAAGGCGGAAACCTAAATTCGTTTTATAACGGAGCCGGCCAATCCAGCCTCTCGGTGAGCCAAACGGGCTCGCGTCTCGCGGTCGTCATTTACGACTCCCACGCCGTACAATCGACCGACGGCCTGAAGCCCATCGTTTCGTACTTCGCCGGAAACCGCTCGGGCTACACGGTCACGGGCCAAGTCACTCGCCAAGGCACGCAGCTTTACGCCGATATCCGCTTCAACGACTCTTGGGGCGCGATCCGTCTTCAGGGCTACATCACGTCGGGCCAGGGCGGCACGTTTGATGGTCAAGTTTCGTACATGAACACGTGCTCCATGACGGCCGACGGCAACTGCAGCGGCACTTCGCTTGCGCCGAACGAAACGGTCATGGGCCGCTTCAAAGTTGAGGCCTGCCGGTTCTTTTATTGCCAATAAGATTTCGCGGGCTTATCGTGTCTGCACGGTATGAAAGTCGACTTGCACTTTCCGCGGCAGATTCTCGATTCAGTGGTTGGCGGGCGCTCCGCCATTGATATCCCGCGTCTTGAGATCCAAAACCTCGAACAAGCCCACGGCTTCGCCAAAACGTACGGTTACGATCTGGGCGACCCCGTCGATCTCGAAGAGGTTTGGTCTTTTCATCGCCGCACGATCTCGTTTTTGCGCGAAAAAGTTCTCGAGCAGGGAGAGCTGATTCCCGAGGAGCTGAGCGACCCCTATAAGCTGAAAGACCCGGCGAACCTGCTCATGTATGCGAGTGAAGCGACGGTCAAGGGAAACCTGCGGCAGAACTGGTCGTGCGCGATCTTGCGCGTAATGCACGCGCTCGCGCACCTCGAGGACGATCTTTTCAAAGTATTCACCGATCAGATTCGCGATACGATTCTGCGGCCGTTTCAGTCGCACCTCTCCAGCGATCCGACGGCGGGCATCGTGCTCGGCCACAAATCCGATACCGATCAGATCAAGCTCAAGAGCTTCGAGATCAAACCCGCAAAGAGCGACGCGAGCGCCGTCATGAAGCTGCTCGCGAAGCCCGAAGCCACGAGCATGGGAATTCTCGACAAAATGGGCGTGCGGCTGGTGACGCGCTCGATGTTCGACGTCTTTCGCGTCGTGCGGTTTCTCGTCGATCAGCACATCATCAGTTTTCCGAACGTCATTCCCGATCAGTCGCGCAACAACCTGTACCCGGTGAATCTGTTTTTGGAGGCCGTGAACGAGCTGCGCATGACCAACAGCGATCCCGACCCGGGCGACGTCGATCGCCTTTTGCAGCAAAAGCTCTCCGAGTCGCTCGATCGCGCCGAATACAAAGAGAAGCGCAACGAGTTTTCGGGCTCGAATTACCGCTCGATCAAGTTCATCGCGCGCCGGCTCATCGAAATCGATCAGCCGCACCACTTTCACTTCTTCTTTCCCTATGAAGTCCAGATCATGGACTACGAGACGTACCTGAAAAACCTCTCCGGCCCCGAGGCGCACGAGCAATACAAAAAGCGCCAGCGCGAAGCCGTGCGCCGCCGGGTCTTGAGCTTTTTGTACAAGGAATAACCGCGTTGGGCTGGCTGGCCGTCTGCACCTCATTCGGAGAAGAATACGCGTCCATTCAGACCCGGATGGCGAGCCCGCAAGAAATGTCGTACAAGCACGTGCGCGCGACCCGTGGATTCTTTCAAGACGTGCCGATCGAGCTTCTGCTCATGGGCGTGGGCCAAAAAGGCATCGAGAAACTTTGCGCGCTCGAATGGGGCGAGTATAACGGCTTCTTGCATCTCGGCTATTGCGGCGGCCTCACGCCGAAACTCAAAGTGGGCGATCTCGTGATGCCGAGCCGCTGCCTCAACGGCCTGGGCGAAGCGGCCGAGATCGAGGGACTGAATCTGGTCTTGAAGTCTCCGCACGGCGTGCACTCCGGAACGATGGTCACCGTCGATTTCCTGGCCCGCGATCACGCGCAAAAAACTAAGCTCCATCGCGAGTTCGGCGCCGAAGCCGTCGACATGGAGTCGTATGAGCTCGTCAAGCGCGCGCTCGAGGGCGGGCTTTCCACCATCATTCTCAAGGCAGTGGCCGATGGCGTCTCTGACGACTTGCCACCGTTTGGAAACGACTTCGAGCCCGGCGCGGCCAAAGAAAACATCGCGGCCGCGACGCGCGCCGAACCCGAGCTGGCCCGCCGGTGGCGGGAAAACATGCTCATCGCGCGTGAAAGCCTCGCGCAAGGCGCCTCTCAGCTGATCCCGGCACTTCACCAGATTTGGAGCTTTTGAGTGACTCTCGATGACGCGCTCGGCGCCTACCGGAACATCATTCTCGAGTTCGCGAGCCGTGAGTTCGACACGAAAGATCTTTTGAATTTTCTCGCGCCCGGCGTGCCGCAGATGCCGAGCGGGCCGGCGCCGCAAGATCTCGCGTTTTGGTTCGAGAGCGACACCGCGGTCACCGTACGCACGCGCGACCCGGCACTCGGCGTCCTGTGGTGGCCGAAGACGCCCGCCGACGAGCCGGTCAATGACCTGCACATCAATCCGTATGCGCCGCTCGTTCCGTACGAAGATCTGATCGCGCAACTCGGCCTCGGCGACATGCTCTCCATGAATCAAGGCCATCCGCTCGCCGACATTCAAAAGACGCACGTTTTTCACGGCATCAAAATCGTGATCAATCAAATCGTGTACTCCAATGCGCCTGAAACGCAGGGCCTGGTCGGCGGTCTCTCACTTCACAGAATCTTTTCTTAAGGTCACATTGCCCAAATCAAGTAGACTTCGCGTCAGGCAAAGCTTTACGCTGGTGTCGTGAAGTACCTGATCACGCTGCCGCGCGCGGTTATCATTCCCTGGTTTCTCGCTCTCTACACGATTCTGTGCTCGGCGTGGTTCGTGATCGTCTCGATTCTCACGGGCCGCCGCGATCTCGAGACGAAAATCATTCAGACGTGGGGCAAAGGGCTTTGCTGGCTCGCCGGCGTGAAGCTGCGGGTGAAAGGGCTCGAAAAAATCCCGCCGGGCGGCGTGCTCTACGTTTTCAATCATCAAAGTCATATGGACATTCCAATCATTCACGCCGCGATCCCGCGCGATTTCCGCTTCGGAGCCAAGACCGAGCTTTTCAAGATCCCGGTTTTCGCCTGGGCCATGCGCCGCGCGGGCGCGCTCGAGATTCCGCGCGCGCAGCGCTCGCAAGCGCTTCGCGTGCTGGCCGATGCCGAGCGGCGCATCCAAGGCGGCGAGAGCTTCGTGCTCGCGCCCGAAGGCACGCGGCAGAGCCGGCCCGAGCTCGGCGAATTTCGCTCTGGTCCCTTCGTAGTCGCCCTGAAAGCGCAGGCGCCGCTCGTGCCCGTCGTCCTTCGCGGCGCCAACCGGGTGCTTCCAAAGGGAAGTATTTTTTTGAATTGGCGGACGTATTACAACCCCGTGGACGTCGAGATTCTCGATCCTGTCCCCACAAAGGGTCTGCAGTATGAGAGCCGCGACCAGCTCAAATCAGACGTGCGCAGCCGTATGCGCGAAGCCTTTGATAGCGGCCCGCGCGTTTAGTTTTTTTCGCCGTCAACCGGTGGGTTAAAGATTGACGCGGAGGGCCCCCGGTTCTATGACAAATAGACGTAATTCTGAATATTTATGGCATTTAAACTCGGCCCCCAAAAGTACGCCACGATTCGACGCTACGGAGGCCTCCGTAGAGGAGCCGCGTTCGTCGTATCGCTGATCGCCGTCCTCCTCGCGGGTGCGGCGAGCGTTCCGATGACGGTCTCTGCGCGCGAGCAAATTGGCGAGCTTTCCGTGACCGATCTCATGCTCGAGCCGACCTTCGTGACGCAAGAGCCGGAGGGCACCGGCTCACATGCATTCATGCCTGGCCGTTCGTATCTCGCGGCTGGCTGGAAGCAAGATTCGGTCATCTCGGCGCGCTTGATGGTGGGGTCTCGCACGCTGCTGGTGCAGCCCGCCCGCTACGGCCTCGAAGACACGAGTTTCGGCGTCATTGAGGCGTACGCGCAAGCCGACACCGCGTACGGCCTGGTTCGCATGGGTTACATTCCGCTGCCATTCGGCCTCGAGGGCCATCAACCAGAGTACGAACAGCTTTTTCCAGTCAGTCTTCTGTATCAAACGCGCGCCATTGGCCGGCGTGATTTGGGCGCGAGCTACGCGATCTCACACAACTCCTTCGACTCGTCGTTTGCCGTGCACAACGGAGAAGGCGCCGAAGACCGCGATCGCAGGCTTTGGTACTCGGCGCGGCTCGCGTGGAAGGGCCCCGCGCGCAGCGAAATCGGTATCTCTGGCATGACCGGCCGGCACCTCGACACGGTCACCTTGCGCGAAGAGAAGATTCGCGCGGGCAATATCTTCGCTGGCTTCAACATCTACGGCCTCGGTCTCATCACCGAAGCGACCATGACCACGACGCATTTCGAAGGCAATTTGGTCCGCCAGCTTCTGGCCTACCACATCGTCGCGCTTCATCCGCTCATGACCAATGTGGGGCTCCAGCTCCGCTTTGACTACCTCGATCCCGATCACGGCATGCCTGACGACGCCCGCCGCGATTTCACGGCCGGTCTTCGCTTCGGTAGCCAATTCAAAACGAGCTCGCTTTACGTTTTGGGCGTGAAGCGCCTCGAAGAAGGGAACGAGCGCATCAACGACCAGCTTCTGGTCATTTGGCGCATGAGCCCCTGGCTCGTCGATTGAGAAACGCCAAAATTTTTTGAAGGAGTTTTCCGTATGTCGATCAAAAGAGTAGGAGTCGTAGGCGCGGGCCAAATGGGTAACGGCATCGCGCAGGTTCTGGCGTCCAGCGGCCTCGACGTGGTCATGACCGACGTCAAACAAGAGGCACTTGATAAAGGCATGGCGACCATCACCGGTTCGTGCGACCGCCTCATCAAAAAGGGCTCCATGACCGAAGACGCGAAAAAAGCTTTGCTCGGCCGCATTCGTGCAACGACCGACCTGCAACAGCTTCGCGACGCCGACTTCGCGATCGAAGCCGCGACCGAAAACATCCAGCTCAAGCTCAATATCTTCAAACAGCTCGATGAGGTCGTGAAGAAAGACGCCATTCTCGTTTCCAACACGTCCTCGATCTCCATCACGTTGATCGCGGCGGCCACCCGCCGGCCCGAGAAAGTGGCCGGCATGCACTTCATGAATCCGGTTCCGCTGATGAAGCTCGTCGAGGGCATTCGCGGCCTTCAGACTTCCGATGAGACGTTCAAAGCCGTGCGCGCCCTGAGTGAGGCGTGCGGAAAGACTTTCGTTGAAGCGAAAGACATGCCGGGCTTCGTGGTCAACCGTATCCTCATGCCCATGATCAACGAAGCCGTGTTCGCGCTCAACGAAGGGCTCGCCTCGGTGAAAGACATCGATGAAGCCATGAAGCTCGGTACCAACCAGCCGATGGGCCCTTTGACCCTGGCTGATTTCATCGGGCTCGACACATGTCTCGCCATCATGAACGTGCTGCACGATGGGCTCGGTGATCCGAAGTACCGGCCGAGCCCGTTGCTCGTGAAATACGTCGAAGCCGGCTGGCTCGGCCGCAAGACCGGCCGCGGTTTTTACAACTACGCGCAACAGTGAGCGAGGCGAACAAATGAGCATGAATTTTGAAACACTCAAGTTTGAAACAGGCAACGGCGGCGTGGGCGTTTTGACGATTTCGCGCCCCCAAGCCTTGAACGCCCTCAACAAGCAAGTGCTCCTCGAGCTCGACGCGTTTCTCGAGTACATGTGGGATGACAGCGCGCTCAAATGCCTGATCGTCACAGGCGCGGGCGAAAAAGCGTTCGTAGCCGGGGCCGATATCAAAGAGATGGCGCCGCTCGACGTGCAAGGTGCGCGCAGCTTCTCGGAGCTCGGGCATAATATCTTGCTCGCATTCGAAGACTGGCGCGTTCCGGTGATCGCGGCCGTGAACGGCTTTGCACTCGGTGGCGGCTGCGAGCTCGCGATGGCCTGTGATTTCATCATCGCAAGCGAGAACGCCTCGTTCGGGCTCCCCGAAGTCGGGTTGGGCCTGATTCCGGGTTTCGGCGGCACGAAGCGGCTTGCGCAGTTCGTGGGCCATGCCCGTGCCTCTGAAATGATCTTCACGGGCGCGCGCTACTCGGCCGCGCAGGCGCTGGAGTTCGGCCTCGTGAACAAGGTCGTGCCGCAAGCGCAGTTGCTGCCCACGGCGCAGGAGTTGGCGGCGCAAATCACCACGCGCGCGCCGGTCGCTATTGCCGCCGCGAAAAAGTCGCTTCGCACGGGCTGGCATCTGCCGCTCGGCGAGGCGCTAGCTCTCGAGAAGACTCAGTTCGCGGAACTTTTCAAAACCAAAGATCAAAAAGAGGGTCTGGCCGCATTCATCGAGAAGCGCCAGCCCGTTTTCAAGGGAGAATGAGCTTTGTCAGCCAGCGGATATCAAGGACCGGTTCGCTTCGTGACGGCGGCGTCGCTCTTCGACGGGCATGACGCCAGCATCAACATCATCCGCAGGCTGCTGCAAGATCACGGCGCCGAAGTCGTGCATCTGGGCCACAACCGCTCCGTGCGCGACATCGTCGTCGCGGCCATCCAAGAGGGCGCCCAGGGCATCGCGCTGAGCTCGTATCAGGGCGGGCACATGGAGTTCTTCAAATACATGAAAGACCTCCTGGTCGAAAACGGCGCGCCGTACGTCAAAATTTTCGGCGGCGGTGGCGGCGTGATCGTGCACGACGAAAAAGAGGAGCTCGAAAAGTACGGTATTGATCGCATCTATCACCCCGATGACGGCCGGCGACTCGGCCTCGAGGGCATGATCAAAGAAATGGTTGAGCTCTCGCGTTTCGACGTCCTCGAGGCGGCCCGCAAAGCCGCGGCCACCAAGGGCGACTTACGATTCGATCGCGCGCTGGGGCTGAATCTCACCTCCGTCGAGCGCGGCGGAAGCGAAGCGCCGCCCGAGCTGAAAGAGCACCAAAAGAAAACCAGCCCGCCCATTCTCGGCGTGACCGGAACCGGCGGCGCCGGCAAATCGAGCCTGGTCGACGAGCTGATACAGCGTTTTTTGAACGCGTTCCCCGGAATCAAAATCGCCGTTTTGTGTGTCGACCCGAGCAAGCGCAAGACTGGCGGGGCGCTTTTAGGTGACCGGATCCGTATGAACTCGATCTCCCGCGGCGGCGTCTTCATGCGTTCGATTGCCTCGCGGCAGTCGGGCAGCGAAATCTCCAAAGAGCTTCCCGTCATGATCGAGTCGTGCCGCGAGCTCGACTTCGATCTCGTGATCGTCGAAACCAGCGGCATCGGCCAGAGCGACTCGGCCATCACCGAAGTCTCCGACGTCAGCTTATATGTGATGACCTCCGAGTTCGGCGCTCAGAGCCAGCTCGAGAAAATCGACATGATCGACTACGCTGACTGGATCGCCATCAACAAGGCCGACCATCGCGGAAGTCTCGATGCCCTCAGAGACGTACGCAAACAATACCGGCGCTCCCGCAAGCTTTTTCATGAGCCCGCAGACGAGCAATTGCCCATCTACCTCACGCGCGCGTCGCTCTTCAACGACGAGGGCGTGCACAAGCTTTTCGGTAAGATCGTCGCGACGTTGGGCGAGAAGTTCCCGTCGGGCGCACGCAAATGGACGCTCTCCGACATCTACAGGTCAGAGCTTCAAACGGCCTCGCGACAGGTGATCATTCCGGTGGAACGCCAGAATTATCTCGCAGCCATCACGAAGACCGTGCGCGAGTACAAAGCAAAAACCCACGAGCTCGCCGCCGCCGCCGACCGCGCTCAGGCGCTGACAGTGGCTCTGAACATCACCGGCGGGCTTCCGCCGGAAAGCCGGGAAAAAATCGCGAGCCAAGCGCAACACGAGCTCACGAAAATTCCGCCGGCCGACCAGCGCCAGCTCGCCCAGTGGGACGAGCTTCGCGCCCAATACTTGAATGACGAGTTCGTGTACCATGTGCGCGGCAAAGAGATCCGCCAGCCGATGACGACAAAGTCCCTGAGTGGGCTGACCGTTCGGCGCGTGAACTTTCCGATGCTTTCGAGCTGGGGCGACCGGCTTCGCTTTTTGCGTCTCGAAAACCTTCCCGGAAGCTTTCCGTACACGGGCGGGGTATTTCCGCTCAAGCGGCGCGAAGAGGAGCCCCGCCGCCAGTTCGCGGGAGAAGGCACGCCTGAGCGCACGAACAAACGCTTTCACTACTTGTGCCGTCACGACCAAGCCAAGCGTCTTTCAACCGCGTTCGACTCGGTCACGCTGTACGGCGAAGATCCCGATTTGCGACCCGACATTTACGGCAAAGTCGGCGAGAGTGGTGTGAGCATTTGCACCCTCGACGACATGAAAAAGCTGTACGACGGCTTCGACCTATGCGATCCCGCCACCAGCGTGAGCATGACGATCAACGGGCCGGCACCCATCATTTTGGCATTCTTCATGAACGCGGCGATCGATCAACGGGTGCAGAGCAAAGAAAAAGAGCTCGGCCGAACGCTCACACCCGAAGAGTGGGCGAAAGTGCGGGCCGAAACGGTGACGCTCGTTCGCGGGACGGTTCAGGCCGATATTCTCAAAGAAGATCAGGCGCAGAACACGTGCATTTTCTCGACGGATTTCGCCCTCCGCATGATGGGCGACATCCAAGAGTACTTCATCAAAAATCAGGTTCGAAATTTCTATTCGGTCAGCATCTCGGGCTATCACATCGCGGAGGCCGGAGCGAATCCGATCTCGCAGCTGGCCTTCACGCTCAGCAACGGCTTCACCTATGTCGAGTACTATCTCTCTCGGGGCATGAACATCGACGACTTCGCCCCGAATCTTTCGTTTTTCTTCAGCAACGGTCTCGATCCAGAGTACTCGGTGCTCGGCCGGGTTGCCCGGCGTATCTGGGCGGTCGCCATCCGCGATCTCTACGGGGGCAACGATCGTTCGCAAAAGCTCAAATACCACATTCAAACGAGCGGCCGCTCGCTGCACGCCCAAGAGATCGACTTCAACGACATCCGCACTACGTTGCAGGCGCTGATCGCGATTTACGATCATTGCAATTCGCTGCATACGAACGCGTATGACGAGGCGATTACGACCCCGACCGAAGAGTCGGTCCGTAGGGCCATGGCCATTCAGATGATCATCAACCAAGAGCTCGGGACGACGAAAAACGAGAACCCGCTGCAAGGCAGTTTCTTCGTCGAAGAGCTCACCGATCTCGTCGAGGAGGCGGTGTTGGGAGAGTTTTTGCGCTTAAACGAGCGTGGCGGCGTGCTCGGCGCCATGGAGACGCAGTACCAGCGCGGCAAGATTCAAGACGAGTCGCTCTACTACGAGCAGCTCAAACATACGGGAAAGCTGCCGATTATCGGCGTAAATACGTTCATCGACCCGAAAACGCTCGAAGCCGGTTACAAACCGCCGCGAATCGAGCTTGCGCGTGCCTCTCAAGATGAAAAGCAGCATCAGCTGAAGAATCTCAAGTCGTTCCAGACCCGTCATCAGGACAAGTGCGCGGCTGAGCTCGAAAATCTGAAGCGTGTCGCGCTCTCTGGCGGCAACATTTTCGAAGCCTTGATGTCGGCTGCGCGCCATTGCTCGCTCGGCCAAATGAGCCACGCGCTCTACGAAGTCGGCGGCCAATATCGCCGGTCGATGTGAGTGGTTCCCGCCCACCATTTCGAAACGCAATATTCCGCCACCGGCCCTGCCGCTGAATGCTGAATGCTGATACGGAATGCTGAATGCGGAATGCTGATACGGAATGCGGAATGCTGAATGCTGAATGCTGATACGGAATGCGGAATGCGGAATGCTGATACGGAATGCGGAATGCGGAATGCTGATACTGAGTACTGAGTACCGAGGCCCGAGGGCCGCGGCCCGCCCCGCTCGCCGCAATGTGACTACCGCTCCGGTAGTCACGGCACGTCATTTACTTATGCCTCCACCTTCACTACGATAATCGATTCAAATCCCGAGAAGGAGCTCCCATGAAGACGACATTGATGTCTCTCGTATTGTCCGCGGCCGTCGCGACCTCCGCGTGCGCGAAAACCGAAAAAAAATCAGCTGAAGGTTATGCGGGACATGGCGCCGAAAGCGTATCAGCCGAAACGCTCGCTAAATTCGCGCCGACCTCGCTTCCGTCAGAAGTTTCCAATCGCATCCAAAACCTCATGGACGTTCGTGCACCGGGCCTCGGATTGCCCACTCCCGATGGAAAACGGCTGTTCTTCGGCTGGGGCGTGACGGGCATTCCTCAAGTGTGGCGGCTTGATTCACCGAAAGGGTTTCCGGTTCAGCTCACCGGCGGCGAAGACCGCACGGGCCTCTTGAGCATTACCCCCGACGGCCGCTGGCTGATCATGTCGCGCGACCGCAAAGGCGAAGAGAACCCGGGACTCTATCTCCAAAGCCCCAATGGCGGAACCCTGATCGAGATCCAGCACAAAAAAGGAATTCAAACCCGCTACTCATGGACGACGAACGACGGCCGGCATATTTTCTATTCGAGCAACGACATCCGCCCTGACTCCTACGCCATCTATCGCTATGAGATTGCGACTGGCAAAAAAGACAAGATTTTCGATGAGCCGGGTATCTGGTCGATCGCCGATGTCTCTGCCGATGAACGGACCCTACTGCTCGAAAAGGCGATCGGAGCCCTTCAAACCGAAATTTTCGAGTTCAGCCTCAATGACAAGAAGCTGACGCCGATTCTCGGTCAAGGCGAGCGCGAAGACTATTCCGCGACCTACGGCGCCCATCCCGGCGAGCTCCTCGTGCTCACGAACAAACTCGGCAACTACTATCGGGGATATTCGTACAAGAACAAGAAATTCGAACCGGTCACCCCCGATTTGAAGTTCGAAGTCGAATCGTTCGCGATCGATCATCCGCGCAAGCGTATTTACTATTCAGTGAACGAAAACGGCTACACCCGCGCCTACGCGCTCGATGCAAAGACGTACAAGCCGCTCGCGCTTCCGGCGCTGCCGAAGGCCGATCACGTCTACGTCGGCTCGGCGACTCGCAACGGCCGTTACATCACGATCGGCATCGAGACCGCGAAGGCCCCACGCACGAGCTACGTGCTCGACTGGGAGACGGGCAAGCTCACGCAGTGGGTGCTCCCGAGCAGCCCCGAAGTCGACACTCAGAAATTCGCCGAGAGCAAACTCGAATTCTATCCGGCGCGCGACGGAACGAAAATTCCCATGTTCGTACGGCGCCCCGCCAAATGCGCTGCGAGCCCGTGCCCGGTCATCGTGCACTTTCACGGAGGTCCCGAAGGGCAAAGCACACCTGGCTTCAGCACGTTCGCGCAAGCCTTCGTTGAAGCCGGCTATGTCTATGTCGAGCCAAACGTGCGCGGCAGCACCGGCTACGGCAAGGAGTGGCTGCGCGCAGACAACGGCGCCAAACGCCTCAACGTGATTTCAGACATTGAGGACGCGGCCACGTACATCAAGAAAACATGGAGCGAGGC